>LXTK01000164.1 GCA_001643475.1 Proteobacteria bacterium SPGG2
CCAACACGGGTTGGTGGTAACGATCAGTTGGCAACTCGAAGCAACCGCCAAATCCACCCAACTCGCTCAACAGTCCTGGCCGCGCGGTCTTACTCGCGATTGGTTTAATAGCCCGTACTAGCGCGTTGCCTGCGTCGATATTGACGCCAGCATCGCGATAACTGAGGGAATGACGGCGGGGCTTACTCACCTGAGACTCCACATTCGGGTATTGTATGGTAGGACGCCACTGGGCGAGTGTAAACCTTGACTTCACACGGGAGCTTCAATAGCTTGCCAATGATCTTCCAACCGGCGAAGGCTCAGTGATTGTGAGCCGTCATCGCACGACGTTCCACAACGGTTTTAGAATGATTAAGTTATATCATTTGCCCAATCTCATAACGCTTTCTCGTATGGCGCTAGTACCAGTATTTATACTCGTACTCGAGGCACAGGACTACGTGTTGGCGCTAACCATCTTCGTTGTCGCCGGTCTGTCCGACGGTCTGGATGGGTTCATAGCCAAACGCTATAATTTAGCTACGCGGTTGGGCGCTATTCTCGACCCGATGGCCGATAAGATCCTACTTGTCAGCACCTATGTCATGCTGGCTGTATTGGATCATCTGCCATTTTGGTTAGTGCTCACGGTCGGTTTCCGTGATCTGTTGATTATCGGTGGTTATCTAATCTATACGTCACTTGTCGGCGAGGTGAACGTGCGCCCGACCTATCTCAGCAAATGTAATACTGTGCTGCAGATCGTATTGGTTATCATTATTCTTATTCAAGAGGCGGCATTGCTGCCGCTTCAACTTATTGTTGATTACGGAATCTACGCTGTGCTTGTGACGACAGTGGCGAGTGGTCTGCACTACCTGTGGATCTGCACGAAGCGATATCCAGAAGCGACGTCCAGGTCGGACCAGTATCAAGACTAATTCGTCCACATAACGTAGGGGGGAGTTGTGGTCGTGACTAGACAGCTTTCACTTAATATTAAGCTTGGTGACAGTTCATCATTCGAGAATTTTTTAGCCGTGAATAATCGCGAGGTTACGGCGCGGCTAACCCAGACTGTCCAATCATTGTGCCGTCAACAGTTGCCCAAAGAGCGCTTACTGTTTTTGTGGGGTAGGGCGGGTACCGGCAAAACGCATCTCTTACAGGCCGCCTGCCGCTCCGCGCAGCAGGCCGGCCATACAGCGCCAGTCTACGTCCCGCTGAAAGAGGTCGCACGCTTATCGCCAGCGATCCTGGAAGAGCTGGAACACGTGGCGCTTGTATGTGTTGACGATGTCGATCGTATAAGCGGTGATCCCCTATGGGAAAGGGCCTTGTTTCAGCTTTGCGAACGATCACGTAGCAGCGATAACGTGTTGATCTTCTCGGCTAACGCGGCGCCTTCGCGCCTTGATCTGAAATTGCCGGACTTAGCAACACGCCTTGGTTGGGGCTTGGTATATCAGCTGCGCTTATTGGGGGATGACGGACGACTTACTGCCATACGTCTGCGTGCGCAAAACCGTGGCCTCGATATGACAGAGGAGGTGGCGCGCTACGTACTGCGGCGCTTTCCACGCGACATGCACTCACTGTTTGAACTATTAGAACGCATCGACAGCGCGTCGCTAGCAAGCCAACGACGTATTACGATCCCGCTTATTCGTAGTCTTGAATAGCTATTAGCTACGTGCTTCGTAAAGTGTCTTCGCGATGTGCGCAAGGCGTGTACCGAGGGCTTGGCAAAGACTTTCTTCGTCCTTGCTCAAAGGTCGATCACTGTCGGCGCCAGCGACGTGGCTGGCACCATAGGGGGTACCACCCGTAACGGTGCGCAGTAGCACAGTTTCACTGTACGGTAATCCAACAAGCACCATGCCGTGATGCATCAGCGGCAGCATCATCGAAATTAAAGTTGTTTCTTGTCCGCCGTGCATGCTGGATGAGGCGGTGAAAACGGCGGCCGGTTTACCCGCAAGCCCGCCAGATAACCAAAGTGGTCCGGTAGTGTCTAAGAAATGCTTCAGCGGTGCCGCCATATTGCCAAACCGTGTCGGGCTGCCGAGCGCAAGGCCGACACATTCCCTCAAATCATCGATCGTCGCATACGGTGCGCCGTGATCTGGCACGCTATTGGTATTGGCACTGGTTGTTGCCGACACATCTGGCACTGTACGCACGCGCGCATGTACGAGATCCACTTTCTCGACCCCTCGCGAGATGTGCCGTGCCATTTTCGCCACCGCGCCGTAGCGACTGAAATAAAGTACCAAAACGTCAGGCATGATTTTTCAATCGCTCGATAGCCATGAGCATATGGCGGTCTGTACGCGTCTTGACAGTCTATACATAGGGGCTGATACTTTGTACTATTGTTTGCATGGGTGGTTTTCGACTGACAAAAAGAGCACATCGTACTGGGAGATAGTCGACAATGAAGAGTCTACAAGGTCTTATCGTAGTATTGCTGGCGGCGTTGTTTATTGCTGTTGCCGGCGGGTGCGCGACCGCGCCCGAAGCGGAGCCCGAACCCTCAGCCCCAGCGGCGGCCCCGGAGGCGATGCCGGAGCCAGCAGCAGCGCCGGAGCCAATGGCAGAGCCGGAACCGACATCGACACCGGCGGAGCCCATGGTGCAAGAGAGCGGCGATGGCACCCTCAGTTATACAGTGGTTCGCGGTGATACGCTGTGGGACATCGCAAGCTATCGCGTAATCTATGGTAACCCCTATCAATGGCCGCTCATCTACAAGGCCAACAGCCATCAAATCGATGACGCTGATCTGATTGAGCCCGAGCAAGTACTTATGATTCCGAACGCTTCGGCATCTGAGGTTGAGGCGGCAATTCAGCACGCCAAAACCCGTGGCGCATGGTCGTTAGGGGTGATCGAGGAGTCCGATTTAGCGTACTTGCGGCAATAACGCCGTACCTAGTTGTCGCAATTTGACAATAAACAAGGGCCCCTTTCGGGGCCCTTGTCGCGTTAAGCGATGGTTGATTCTTCGGCTAGCATGAATTGGAAGCGTTCAAACGTATCAGTGATCTCGACAAGCTTGGTTGCCAGTATCTTGTAGCGGGTCTGGCCGTTATCGAGCAGGAGTAGGCGATCGGGTTTGAAGGCGCCTCGGTAAGTAACCAAGGTTTGCGGTTGGTTTAGAACTCTTACCCTTGGTAGCAACAGGGCAGGCAAAAAATCTCCGCCTTGCTCCTCGGGGGCGGAAGATGAGACTGTAATGGTCTCGTCATCGGCAGCATCCGTGCCTTTTGCCTGGCTTTCTTTTTCCTCATTTTGCTCCGCGTCTTCGACGCCATTCGTCTCATCACGGGGTTCTTCGGGCGCTGCGTGCGTTTCGGTCGATGCTTGATCAGCACCCGTCTCTTCCTCGGGTGCTTGCGGTTCCTCAGGTTTCGCTTTGAAGGCCTTGATCGCCACCGGATCGGCAGTGGGCGCTAATCGCTTCATGCCGATTTCCAGGTCGACCGGTCGCGTACTTTTCATCCACCGTATTACCGCGATCCCCCACGGACTATCTTCACCTGGCGTTCGTGTTGCCACCAAGTCACCGACACGGACATGTTCGCTCGCGACACCATGCTTGGCTAATGCAATGCCGCTGGCGCTTTCGTCATGTAATTCCCAACCTGTGTAACTAGGCTGGGCCGACTCGTCAAACGAAAGCCACTGTTGTCTGGAAGAACCGATGGTAATCTCCCCAGATTTTGTCTCGCTCTTATCTGAACTCAGGACAAATTTTTTGCCACCATTTATGCAGTAGTTAATGGCCGCGATACCGATGGCCACATCCATCTCCTTCCCAGCGTCAACCGTTTTTCTAGAAAAGTGACGTTTCGGATTTATACCCCATGCGTTGATCAAACGCCGTAACATGTCCTCACCACCCTGGACGAAGAAGTCTTTTTCCAGACCCTTCGGGTCGGGCTGGTGTCCCTTGTGTATGGCACTGAGTTGTTGGTGGATCACTTGTGCCAAATCAATCGTGTTTAGTAACCGATACTGCTCTGGATGTTGGATTTCTGCCTCTCCCGTATAAACTTCACCGCCTCGGTCACTTTGCTGATCAATAAGAAACTGGCACTTGGGGTCGTAAGTCGTGGTTGCTGGTCGCAAGTGTACAAGCGACGCCCATCGATCCAGGTAACGCTGTATCTTTTCGATCATTCGGCCCGGCAGGTGATAGGGATCGCTTAGCTCTACGAGAAGTGCCTGTTTGTAGGCGTGGCCGATGCTGCTATTGTGGACAGTTTGATTGAGTGGATCATCAACGCGGGTATCGACGGTGCCAATACGCTCAGCGTGTGTGTAAAGTTGATGAATTTCCTGCCAGGTTCCCTCTGGATAGAACGTATAGGATTGATGAGACTTGACGATAACCTCAGTGAGATAACGAATCGCGCGCTGGATAGCCGTGGCTAACGACTCCGTCCTCAGTTTATGGTGTGATTGAGAATCGTGTGGTTGACTGGCGTTAAGAACGATTCTTTTGTAACCATAGGTGATCTCCACCTGTAATTGACGGGTCTGCTCAGCTGCCAACTTGTTCCTCTCGTGCAAAGGCAGCGGTCGGCCGATGTACTGGCGTTGGAGTTCCTGCGTGATCTGCTTGATCGGAACTCGGTAAAGCTCCAACAGTTGCAGTCGCTGCGCACTGTCGAGCTCGGTGCGATTGAGTGCCGACAGCGATTGGCACAATTGGTAGCTTGATTCGACAGGATTTAGGAGTGGGCGTTGAGAAAGCCATCTCTCCAGGTTAGCAGCATTGGTTTCGGCGTTGGTGGCCGGCGAATCTGCAATGTCGGGGACGGTAAGTGTCAGTCCCATAGCGTATCTATAATATCCGTTTTCCTTAGATGGAATTGTAGACAGCGGCGCCAGACGTGGCAATTTTCGATTAATAGCTGGCTGCTGGCCAGTTGTTTTGGCATAGGCAAATAATGACATCAAGAACGCTATGGCTGGGAATAGTGTTGCTCTACTATGGGGCGCTGATCGGTGCGCAAGTGGGGGCGCCTGGTCTGTTCCTATGGACACCTGTTAACGCCGGAATAGCATCTTTTCATTGGATCTACGCGCTCGCGTTTTTCGGTCTCGGTGTATTGCTGTTGGGTATCGTGGGCCGCACTTTTACTGGGCTGGGGCCGACATCATGGCGACCCTTGGCGCTTTTGCTGGGTGCAGGTCTGGCGCTAGTACACCTCTGGGTAGGTCGCGTGACTACGGGTTCGCCACTGAGCATTGACATGTTCCTGTCGGCGCTACTGGGGCTTGCGCTGGCGGTACTCTTGGCGCGGGCACTCCCAGCGAGCATGGTGGGACGCTGGCAGGGTCGGCAACCATGACGCCAGATCGCTTCAGACAACAGGTTACCCTAAGGTTGGGTGACATTCCCGTCGCGGCCCGCCTGCTCTACTAACCGGTCAAATTCATGCGCACTCATTAGATTCCTTTCGGCAACGATTTCACGAATTGGGCGTCCACTACTTGTCGATTCTTGCGCGACTTCTGTCGCGGCTTTGTAGCCGATCGCCAAGTTAAGCAACGTAGCCAGACCAACACTAGTGTGCGCGTAATTGCGTAATCGTTCACGATCGACTTCTAGTCCCTTGAGGCTCTTCTCGGTTGTGACGGTAATGGCGTTAGTCAGCCAGTCCATCCCATCAAATAGGGCCGAACCCAACGCCGGCATCATGACATTCAATTCCAGTTGCCCAGCTTGAGTCATAAGCGCAATGGCAGTGTCCTGGCCAATCACCTGATAACAAACTTGATTCAGCATTTCGAACATCACCGGGTTGACTTTGCCCGGCATGATGCTTGACCCAGGTTGGACGGCTGGGAAATTGATCTCTCGCAGACCAGTACGTGGACCGGATGCGAGTAGCCGCATGTCATTACTGATGCGAGTAAGTTCAAGGGCGAGTCCCCGCAGCCCATCGGCCACGTATTGAAGATCTGCCATGGACTGCATCTGCGCGGCCAGGTCGGCGGCCGGGCGAATTGGCAAAGCAGTCAAGCGGGCGAGTTCTTCTGTCGCTGCTTTTGCGTATCCGGGGGCTGTGTTAAGCCCGGTACCGGCGGCGGAGCCACCCAGCCCGACTTCACACAGGGCATCTTGCGTCCCTGCTAAGCGCTGTGTACAGCGGTTTAGCGTCCATGCATATGCCTTTAATTCGCGACCGATTGTTGTCGGTACCGCGTCTTGCAAATGCGTACGCGCACTTTTCACAGTCGTCCACTCACGTTCACCGATTTCGGCGAATACTCCCGTCATCGTTGCCACCGCACCGCACAAGCGTGGCAATTTGGTCAGCACCGCAAGGCGAATCGCAGTGGGAATGGTATCGTTTGTACTTTGCCCCATGTTGACATGGTCATTGGGATGCGCCGGCTGGTATTCGCCTTTCTTGCCACCCATAGCGACGTTGACAAGATTGGCGATAACCTCATTCGTGTTCATGTTGTGGCTCGTGCCTGCACCTGCCTGAAATCGATCTACAACAAATTGGTCGTGGTA
>LXTK01000148.1 GCA_001643475.1 Proteobacteria bacterium SPGG2
CGCGGCGAAGGTGGCACGGCCCACCATGTTCTGGCCTGCGGCGTCGCCCGTGGTGAAGTTGAAGCGGCAGAACGCGAACCGGTTGGAGAGATACGTGTCAATGTATTGCAGCTTGCCGACGCTGGTCGTGGATTCGGCCGCTTCCCGGATCGGGTCCATGTTTTCGTTCAGCCACTCCTTGAAGTCACGCGCTTCGCGGGCCGATTCAAAAACGAAAACCGGCGCACGCTGCATGGCGTCGGCTGGCACATTCATCGTATAGGCAAGCGCCATAGCGGCCAGCGCGTTCGCGCGATTGTGTCGCCCTTGCAACGGCACGCAGTCAACCGGAACACGGGTTTGCCCGCCGTTGCCAAGCCACTCGACACTGCCCGCCTCGATCAGACCAAAATCTTCGTGTCCATGTGGCGGTCCGAGTCCAAAACAGATTTGGCGCCGACCTGATATGGCCATCGCCAATACCGCATCGTCGTCTCGATTCAACACCATGATACCGTCACCGTTGAACACGCGGGCCTTGGCGGCTGCGTATTGTTCGAGACTATCGTAGCGATCCATATGATCGCGACCGAGATTGAGTACCGTCGCGCTAAACGCGTTAAGACTGTACGTAGTTTCCAACTGGAAGCTTGATAGCTCCACGACGTGAACATCGGGACTTGGCGACTCGAGCAAAGATAGAATCGGTACACCTATATTGCCACCGACACGCGTATCCAACCCCGCCTCGCGACACATCTCGCCAAGTAGCGCGGTGACCGTGCTTTTCCCATTTACACCGGTAACCGCAAGTACCGGTGCAGTGACCGCTTGTGCAAACAATTCGACATCCCCCACAGCCGGTATACCGTTAGCGATCGCTTTCGCAATTAGGGGTTCAGCTAGCGATACGCCTGGGCTAACTACCAATAGACCTGGATCATCGAACAGGCGTGGGTCCCAAGCACCGGTATGACAGTCGACATCGCGTAGCGTGGCGGTCAGCTCATCTAGCATCGGCGGCTGTTTACGATCATCGACAACGGTAACAATGTAGTCACGCGCCGCCAGATAACGCGTGCAAGAAAGGCCCGTAACTCCTAGGCCTACGACCAGTGCCCGTTGCTGTCTATCTCGTGACATCGCGAGTGCCTGCATGTTCAACGAATCTTTAAGGTTGCCAACCCAATAAGCACCAAGATCACGGTAATAATCCAAAAACGCACGATCACCCTTGGCTCAGGCCATCCCTTGAGCTCAAAGTGATGGTGCAACGGCGCCATTCGAAACATTCGTTTGCCCGTAAGCTTATAGGACGCGACTTGCAGCATCACCGATACAGTCTCCATGACGAAGACGCCACCCATCACGAACAACACGATCTCTTGGCGAACCACAACTGCGACAACGCCCAAGGCGGCGCCCAGCGCCAATGCGCCAACGTCCCCCATGAACACTTGCGCCGGATAAGTGTTAAACCAGAGAAACCCAAGTCCTGCCCCCACCAATGCCGCGCAGAAGATAAGTACTTCGCCAACACCCGAGATGTACGGGATGCCGAGGTAGTTCGCAAATTGCACGTGGCCAGTCGTGTAGGCAAAGATCCCCAACGCCGCCGCTACCATCGTCGTCGGCATGATCGCCAGGCCATCGAGGCCGTCGGTAAGGTTGACCGCATTGCTCGAACCCACAATGACGAGATAGGCCAGTAGGACAAACCATGGGCCAAGATTGAGCGCTACGTCTTTAAAAAAAGGAACGATAAGCTCAGTCTCAGCCGGTGCTTCCGCTGTGTGATAGAGAAACAGGGCAGCCGCTAAACCGGCAATGGATTGCAGCAAGAATTTCATCCCCGCACCTATACCACGCGTATCTTTGTTAACTAGCTTTTTGTAGTCATCGACTAAGCCGATGGCACCGAACGAAAGTGTGGTGAATAGCACGACCCACACGAATCGGTTCGAAAGATCGGCCCACAAGAGTGTTGCTGCAAAGACCGCCACCAAGATAATTGCGCCGCCCATTGTTGGCGTGCCGGATTTGGTTATGTGGGCTTCCGGTCCATCCGTTCGGACTGTTTGGTGAATTTGACGATAGCCGAGTCGACGTATCATTATCGGGCCAACCGCCAAACAAATTACGAGTGCGGTGAGAACGCCAAGAATTCCGCGAAGCGTAAGGTATCGGAAGACGTTAAAAAACGAGAATTCTTGTGTCAGCGAATCAAACAGAGAAAACAACATTCAGTTTTGCCTTTAGTTCGCGTTTGTCTCGTGTGTATCCAGTGTGTCAGTTTGCGTAATCTTCTGTACAACATGCTCGAGCCGCATGACCCGTGATCCCTTCACCAACACTGTGGTATCCGCATTTAAATGATGGAGCAGTGCTTCTACTAACTCCCTCCGGCTCGAGAAATGCATACCACCCTCGCCGAAACTATCAACTGCCAACTTACTTAAGGCGCCGATCGCGAACAATCGACTTATGCCAAGCCTTTTAGCAAGCTGTCCAACACGGCGGTGGATATCCGGCGCCGCGCTACCGAGCTCGGCCATATCGCCGATCACCAAAACTGCACCACCGGGAAATTCTTTGAGTACCGCGATGCCGGCAGTCAGCGACGCGGGGTTCGCATTGTAGGTGTCGTCTATAACACGTGCGCCGTTTAATCCTGGCTTGATCTCGAGGCGACCGGAGATGCACCGCAGCTTCTCAAGCCCACGTTTAACGTGGTCGAGTTCTGCGCCAGCCGCGATCGAACTCGCGGTTGCCGCAAGCGCATTACTGACGTTGTGTTTCCCGAGTAGAGGTAATCGCATATCGATATCTCCATATGTTGTCTGAATTCGAACAAGGCTACCGCTAGTATCAGTTTGGTAGTCCGACGTGATATCGGCATCGTTATCGAGCCCAAAGGTCAGACATCGCCTTGGCGAAGCCAAGTCGCGCCAAAAGTCTGCGTACTTATCATCTGCGTTGATTACCGCCACCCCGGTCTCGGCCAGGGACGAAATTTTACTACCGGTTATGGCGATAACTGGAATGTCGAATCGACGGCGCCAAGCAGCCGCTAGGGTTCCGAGGGCGCTGAGCGTATCGAGGACCTTTATCGACGGTAGCGTAGTCTGAGTGCTCCGGCTCAACAACACACCCGCGGCACCAGCTTGCGCGGCTGTGGCAATAAAATGATGACCATCGTGATTGGGACCTTCCAACGCAACGAATAAGTCGCCTGGCGACAGCGTACGCGTATCGGTACTCACACCCGAAAATTTCCGGTCAGCACCGGTCAAGGGGGCCTTTAACACCTCCGCCGCTTTTGCCAACGACATCACGCAGCCTCTCCAAGGATGGTTTGTACTGTTTCACGATCGCTGTAAGGCAGACGCCGATCACCAACCTGCTGATACTCCTCGTGCCCTTTGCCAGCAATCAGCACGATATCGCTCGCATTGGCTTCGGTGATGGCGATACGAATCGCACTAACACGATCGCGAACAATGTATGGTTTGGCATTCATGCCCGCCGCAATCTCGGCAATGATTTTGTCACCAGATTCGGTGCGGGGGTTATCATCGGTGAGAACAACTCTGTCGGCCAATCGCTCAGCCACACGTCCCATTTCAGGGCGCTTGCCACGATCGCGGTCGCCACCGCATCCGAAGACACAATACAGGCGACCCTGGGTGTGTTCGCGTAACGCGCGCAACACTTGCTCAAGCGCATCAGGTGTATGCGCATAATCCACCACCGCTAGTGGTTGTCCGTTTTCACCACCAAAACGTTCTACGCGGCCCGCCACTGGCCTTATTCGACTCAAACCTTCGCGCGCTTGCTCCAGACTGATGCCGCAGGAAAGTAACGCCGCTAATACAGCCAGCACATTGACCGCATTGAAGCGCCCAAACAGCGGACAATGCAATGTGATCCCCCCTAAGGGCGTGGTCACACGTAACTCAAGACCATCTTGTAGAGGTCGGATCTCCTGTGCGCACACGTCTCCACCGTCTACACCAAAACTGATTACGTCTAACTTGCCATGAACACGTTGCAGTAGCGTGCGGCCGAATAGATCGTCTTGATTGATCGCTGCTCGTTTCAAGCCATCGACGTTGAACAGCTGTCCTTTAGCTTCAGCATAACTATCCATGCTGCCATGGTAATCGAGATGATCACGCGAAAGATTTGTAAAAATTGCCAAATCGAAGGCAACACCGACACTACGCCCCTGTTCTAAGGCATGTGACGACACTTCCAAACAAACATGGGTTGCGCCCTCGCGGAGAAATCTTGCAAGCAAGCCATGTACAGATATTGCATCTGGCGTAGTAAGCGCCATCGCCTCCAGAGCGCCTGGAAAACCGACTCCTACGGTGCCGATTAATGCACAACGTTTTTGCGCATAGCCCAATACCTGAGCCAGAAGATGCGTGCAGGTGGTCTTGCCGTTGGTGCCGGTTACGCCGATCACCAATAGTTTTCTCGATGGCGACCCGAAAAACCGATCTGCGATGATTCCCACCCGTGTACGTAAATCTTTGCAACTGAAAATTGGAACCGGTGCACTATCGAAATCATAATCACCACCGGCCTCTCGTAGCACCGCGATCGCACCACGTGCTACCGCGTCGGAAATATAATTACGGCCGTCGGTCAGCGTCCCTGGAATTGCAATGAACAAATCACCCGTGTGCACTTGCTGACTGTCCATCGTCAATCCGTTCACCGCACAGTCGTTACCCACCAATATTTCCACTATTCCATCCAAAAGTTCGCGCAACGAATGTGGAGTGTCATCTCTTGCTTTCATTGCAATCAGGTCGCTTTGTTGTTACCAACCGGCGCTGCCCACCGCACCGGTTGCGCGGGTAGATCGGGCGGAATGTTAAGCAAGCGCAAAGCACCGGTCATAACGCGACTAAACACTGGCGCCGCCGTCTGCCCACCAAAGTGTCGCTGTTCGTCAGGCTCATCGACGGTAACCACCATAACCAACCGTGGATTGGAAGCCGGCGCCATGCCGGCGAAAGACGCGACATATCGGTCGTCGACGTAATTGCCAGACACGAGTTTGTGAACCGTTCCAGTCTTTCCCGCCACCCGGTAGTGCAATACCTGAGCCGCACGCCCGGTTCCGGTGCGACTCACTGCAAGCTCGAGCATCTCGCGGATTTGCCTTGCGGTGCGAGGCGACATCACCCTGCGTGCGCGTACGGGGCCATTGCGCCGCAACAACGTCACGGGCAACATCAACCCATCGTTTGCCAACGCGCCATAAGCGCGGGCAAGTTGTAGCGCGGTTACCGAGATCCCGTACCCAAACGAGACGTTCGCCTGATCGATCGGTACCCAATCGGATGGCGCATTCACTAAACCCGCGGACTCACCCGGTAAGCGGCTTCCCGTGGTCTCACCAAAGCCTGCGCGCCTAAACATATTCCACATATCGTTCTTGTTCATGGCCAAGGCTATCTTGGCCGCACCCACGTTGCTCGATTTCTCAATGACCTGCGCAACGCTGAGCCAGCCATAGTCATGACGATCGCTGATAGTTCTGGCCCCGATTCGAAGCTCACCGGGTGCAGTATTGATCAAGGTATTTGGCATATACTTACCGCTCTCAAGCGCGACAGCGATGGTAAAGGGCTTGAGGGTAGATCCGGGTTCAAACACATCTGTTACGGCGCGGTTACGGAATGCCGTGCTCCTCAAGTTTGCCCGATTGTTGGGGTTGAACCCAGGCTGATTGACCATAGCCAGGATTTCGCCAGTACGCGCGTCAAGCACGATTGCAGTCGCCGCGCGAGCGTTGTAGGTTTTTATCGCCGCCTTGAGTTCACGATAGGCCAGGTACTGGATGCGTCGATCGATGCTTAGGATCAGGTCCTGGCCTGCGATTGGTAATGAGATACTTTCAACCGTTTCGACGACGTTTCCATATAAGTCCCTCAGTACACGTTTTTTGCCAGGCGTGGAACGCAGAAAGTGATCGTACGCAAGCTCTAAACCTTCCTGACCGTGATCATCGATGTTTGTGAAGCCGATGACATGGCCACTGATCGAGCCTGTCGGATAGTAGCGGCGGTACTCGCGTTGTAACGCCACCCCAGGAATCCCCATAGCCGTTACGCGCTTGGCAACATCCGGCGTTATGTGTCTCTTCACATACATGAACTCGCGTCCATGTGCGCGTTTGACGATTCGCCTAAGCTCGTTTTCGCGGAGCCCCAACAGTTTGATCAGCGACGGCCAGCGGTCACGAGAATTTGCGAAGGTCGCCGGCTGAATCCACACCGACTCCACTGGCGTACTGATAGCGAGCGGCTCACCATTGCGGTCAAGGATCATGCCTCGATGCGCGTTATCGGTAACTGTACGTAAATACCGAGCGTCACCTTGGCGCTGTAGGTAGTCGGAGGCGACAACCTGAAGATATGCGGCACGTGCACCAATTACGACTAGACCGCTCGCGAGCAGTGTAAGCACGACCCAATAACGTATGGGGTGACTACCAGTCTGCACGCCGCGGCTCATGGCGCTGCACCTCGCTGCTTGTTCACAATAACCACGCGGTACGCGACCGGGGTTGCCATATGCAGTCGATCGCGGGCGAGTGCCTCTACCCGTCGATGCTCAGACCAAGCCCCCTCTTCAAGCAAAAGCTTGTCCCACTCTATATTTAAAGAATCACGCTCTGTTTGTAGTGACTGATACTCTACAAATAGCAACCGGCTTTGATGACGTAGCATCACTACAGCCATCGCCGTGAGCATTACCAACATAACTAGAAACACTAAACCCTTATTCAAAACCTACCTCGGTGCGTTCTGCTATTCGAAGCATGGCGCTGCGCGCGCGCGGATTACGTTCTATCTCGGCCGCGCTGGGTCGTATCGGCTTACCGATAATCTTGAGCCGTGACTCAAATGGCTGTACAAGCAACGGCAATCCGGGCGGCAGCTCACCGCCGCGAACTTGCTCGCGCATGAAACGCTTGACGATGCGATCCTCTAGCGATTGAAAACTGATGACGGCCAGACGACCACCAGCGGCGAGTGCTCGCATTGTCTGCGGCAGTACTGTCCGCAGCTCTTCTAGTTCTTGATTGATAAACACCCGGATAGCTAGAAACGTACGAGTTGCCGGGTGTAGTTTGGCTTTGCGCGGAGGGACGGCATTACTTACAATATTTGCGAGTTGCGCTGGCGTATCTATGGGCTGCTGCTTGCGTTCACGCACAATAGCCCGTGCGATGCGCCGTGAAAACCGCTCTTCACCATACTCAAACAGCACTGATGCTATTTTTTGTTCGCGCGCGCTGTTGACCCAACGCGCCGCTGATACGCCAGTATCAGGCTCCATCCGCATATCGAGTGCGCCGCGTTGTTGAAATCCAAAGCCGCGTTTGGGATCTTCGAGTTGAGGCGATGATACCCCTAGGTCGAACAGCATACCGTTTATTCGCCCCGTTAAACCCCGTTTGTCGATGTACTGATCTAGCATCGAAAATCGTCCCGGTATTGCCACGAAACGCTCATCGTCGGCAAAACGCGCGCGTGCTGCCTCGATCGCCTGTGGATCTCGATCCAGAGCCAACAATCGCCCATTCGGGCCGAGTCGATCGAGTATCTCCGCTGAATGTCCCCCACGCCCGTATGTGGCATCGACATAAGCCCCATCGGGCTGTAGGTTTAGCCCGACCATCACCTCCTCGACCAAAACCGGAACATGTTCAAATTCATCCACGATCCCGTCACAGTGATAGTGAGCCTAATTCGTCCGGAAGGTCGCCATCCTCATCGACGCCTTCGCCGAGCCACTCGGTGCGTCTAGCGTTCCACGCAGCTTCCGCCCATACTTCAAACTTGTTGCCCTGGCCGATCAACACCACTGTTCTGTCGAGTTCCGCGAATTCGCGCAGTGGTTGTGGCAACAGGATTCGGCCATTGCCATCTATCTCGCACTCAGTAGCGTGACCGATGAGCAGTCGCTGCAGACGCCGAGCTTGCTTGTTGAAACTCGGCAGCCGCACAAGTTTTCGTTCGATTTCCTCCCAATCTGGCAACGTGTAAAGTAGTAGACAGCGATCGCGGTCGATGGTTACCACCATCTGGCCATCGCAGTGCCGCACAAGGCTTTCCCGATAGCGGGTGGGGATCGCCATCCGTCCTTTGCTGTCCAGATTTAGGGTCGCGAGGCCGCGAAACATCATTCTTACCCTCTAAGCGCAAATTCCCACAAATATCCACAATTCTCCACTATCCGACACTATAGTTAGGATCTTCCAACCCTGTCAAGCACAATCCGCGGTCAAAGCAGGGCTTTTTCCTTTTCAGGACAAACGTTTAGTGAACACCGACGGATGGCCATCAAGGGCATGAAATAGGCCTCGTCGGCGAAAGCGGCGAGGGTCGGTGATGGGCACCGGTGCTATCTATAAGTAGTTGAAAAATAGAGAAGAATAAGGATGAAAAGCGGGAGTCGACCGATAAGCCGGGTTCTGTCGTAGACAACCATTCATCTAGGGCACACGTCACCGTGCGCCTCAAGCAGCCTACCCGGGAACGGTGCGGGCCACACCCTTGTTCCCCTATTTGGCCTTGCTCCGGGTGGGGTTTACCCTGCCACCGGTGTTACCACCGGCGCGGTGCGCTCTTACCGCACCTTTTCACCCTTACCTGACCACCTACCCTTGGCACACTGGCAACAACATTGACGCACCGAAAGCAATGCTCAGCGTGTCAGGGGTAGGCGGTCAGGCGGTTTGTTTTCTGTGGCACTGGCCGTGGGCTCGCGCCCCCCAGGCGTTACCTGGCACCCTGCCCAATGGAGCCCGGACTTTCCTCCCGGCCGCTCGGCCTAAAATGACTGCTCGAGCGGTCGGGCGGTTGTCTGGTCGACTCCCGCTTCTATTATACCCAGTCTGAATCACACAGCGACGCCAATTTTAGCATCAAGGAAAGGCCTGGTTTATTCAGACCTTCTGGCGGTACACGGCTAGGATTGTTCTGACGTGCAAGGATGCACTAATGCCGCGGGCGCAGGATGCGGAGGAGCGGCCCAACAAACCTTTGCATTTCCTTCATTGCACCTGCGACCTACAGGGAAGTAGGAAGGTAGAGCAACGCAGGAGCAGTTGCCGAGACGTGCAGGTGCCGCGAAGCACACGACTCCATGGATGGAGGAGGTAGAACCGCGTCGGGAACAGCGGTCGAGGACGTGCGAGAGCGGCCATCCATGGAGGTCAGATGTGCCGCCATGTTTAACCACTGCAAGTGGTTGAACATAAGGGAAAGCGAAAACCGCGTTTTTCGCTTTCCGTGCCCTGAGAAATCCAGGATGGATTGATTCAGAGCGTCCCTAAGTGTCTTTCGCGCTCAGGGCAAAGCGGTAAAGCTCGTGCTTGCGAACGCCGGTGATCTCGGCCGCCAGTGCCGCCGCCTGCTTGGTCGAGAGCTGTCGTAGCAAAATTTGCACAATCCGCTTGGCCTCACCATCTAGGGTGCCAGGCACTGCGTTCGCCCGCGAGCCCTCGACAAGTACCACAAACTCACCGCGCAAGTGTTTGGCATCCTGCGACGCCACCTCCGCGCAGAGTCCACCAAGCGTAGCGTAGCGTATGGTCTCGAATTTCTTAGTGAGCTCGCGCGCAATGACGGCCTTTCGGGTAGGGCCAAAAATAGCTGCCATATCGCCGATGGATGCCACTATCCGATGTGATGCCTCATAGAATATCAACGTCCGGGTTTCATGCTTGCGTTCTTCGAAGAACTTCGCCCGCGCACCCTTCTTGGCAGGCGCGAAGCCCTCAAAGCTGAAACTATCGGTCGGCAGACCAGCCGACGAGAGTGCGGCAATTGCGGCACAAGCCCCGGGGACAGGGATGACGCGGATGCCGTTTTCGATTGCTGAGCGCACCAGTCTGAACCCAGGGTCGCTGATGAGCGGTGTACCCGCGTCACTGATTAGCGCGATACACTTACCTTGCTGCAGAAAACGAAGCAGATTTCGAGTTTTGTTGCGCTCGTTGTGCTCGTGGCAGGCCGTGAGGCGAGTCGAAATACCGTAGTGGTGCAACAGTTTTCGACTAACGCGGGTGTCCTCGGCCGCGATCAGCTCAACTTCTGACAATATCCGTACGGCCCGATGGGTCATGTCCTCGAGATTACCGATCGGCGTAGCAACGACATATAGAGTACCTACATCATTTGACATCGATGCATCCGCTTTAGATACTCTATCTATCCGATTCTTAACGGGATTTATCATGAGATTCGTCTCCCCAATACAGACGCTGACTTCGACTCTGATACTGCTTATCGGATTGATCCTGCAGTCTTGCACAACCGTAACGCAAGAACGACCAAGTACACCAGCCGAACAAGCCGAGCGTACCGGTGAATACGTTCGTGCCGCGCAGGAGTACGAACGCGCCGCCGAAGCTGCCAAGGGGCTTGAAAGGCAAGACTTCAAACTGAAGTCGATTGAGACCCTGGTCAAGGCGGGGCAGATTCAAGAGGCACTCGAGAAACTTCGAGAAATCGAAGTAGCTAAGCTAGACCCCAACCTTCATGCTCGCAGATCCATACTCGAAGCACAGATCGCATCGCACGCGGGCTCCCATCAAGAAGCTATTCGGTTGCTGGACCAAGCGCAAAGCCAACGTAATCTCGATCCGACCCTGCTGGCAGAGATCTACCGTGTGAGAGCAGAGGCAGAACTTGCGTTGGCTGATCCCATTGGTGCCGTAAAGAACTTTATTGTGCGAGAACAGTATATCGTTGCCAAGGATGCGATGACCGAAAATCAGCTACAACTTTGGAGAATTCTAACTTCGCTATCACGCGCTGAGTTGAAGCAAGAGGCGGAATCGACAATCGACCCCGTGCTTGCCGGCTGGATAGAACTTGCCGTCAAGGCAATCGAAAACGCGGGTCGATCCGGCCCGTTGGCGAACGCCATCGACTTTTGGAAAAGAACTCACCCCGATCACCCGGCTTCAGAACAACTACTTAGAGCTTTAGCGAGCACCAGGCCCGGCTTAATTGGCCGCGTGGACCGTATTGCGCTGTTAATCCCACTGAGCTCACCATACGAAGTTGCGGCAAAAGCCGTTCGTGACGGGGTTTTGGCAATGGACGCGGCGAACTCCGATCCGGACAAACCCAAGATCATGATCTATGACATCGGCGATGATCCATCACAAGCACCGGACTATTATAGACAGGCGGTGGGTGATGGCGCGCAACTGGTGATTGGTCCGCTTGGGCGTGAAGCAGTTGAACAGGTCGTCAGAAAGACGGATCTATCTATCCCCGCACTTCTGCTTAGCCATATTCAAGAAGACAGCGAGCCACTACCTGGTCACATATTCCAATTCGGATTGCCGCCGGAACAGGAAGCGCGCCAAGTCGTCGAGCGCGCTTACCTAGATGGTCATAGACAGGCGGCAGTGCTTTATGCAGAGAGCGACTGGGGTAAACGAATGCTCAACGCGTTCGTTGATCACTGGCAACAGCTAGGTGGCATCCTATTAACGTCGGTACCGTACAATCCGAGCGATAGCGATTACTCACGCTCGATAAAGCAGTTGCTTAACATTTCTCAAAGCGAAGCACGAAAACGCGCGCTTGTGGTAAGACTGGGTTTGAAGCTCAAGTTTCAGTCGCGACGGCGTGAAGATGTTGATTTCATTTTTCTTGCCGCCGACGCGAAGCGCGGCCGATTACTTAAGCCACAACTAAATTATCATCAGGCTCTACACATCCCTGTGTATGCAACCTCACACATATTTACGGGCAAGGATGACCAAGTACGTGACACAGACTTAAATGGTGTAATGTTCGGAGATATGCCGTGGATGCTGGTGAGCGACGGCCGAATATCGGAGCTTCGACGTGTACTTCAAGCAAACTGGCCGTATGCCCATAGCCAATTAGACAGGCTATTTGCTTTGGGCATGGATAGTTATGCGATTATTCCGCACCTAAACCGTATTAGTTCGGAAAATGCGGTTCGTTTTAGTGGTGTAACCAGCGGCCTTAGCCTAGGCCGTGATGGCCGGTTACACCGCCAACTCCTATGGGCACGGTTTAGGCGGGGATCTCCTAAACTGTTGGACACGTTCATAAACTACACTGGGCAATACCAACGGATTGAAGGCGAAACAGGCACGGCACCTGCGACAGGGTCTTGAAGCTGAACAATGTGCGTATGCGCATCTGAAGCGCCAAGGGTTACGGCTAATAACGCGCAACTATCGTACGCCGTTCGGCGAGATCGACCTGATTATGGAACAAAGCAACACTATAGTATTCGTTGAAGTGCGTTATCGGCGGTCAAAGGCATTCGGCACACCGGCCGAAACCGTCGGCACTCGTAAGCAGGAGAAACTAAAGGCTAGCGCGGGGCACTACCTCCAGCGAAACAGAAAAAAAGGTTAAGTCGGAAAAGGAAAAATTTCGCAGGATTTTGCGTGAAAAGGACCTTAAAAAACACCTTAAGGGCAAAGGCGCTGAAGGCGGATTGTCCCCGGAAGAAACTTTGAATGACGAAAAAGACGATGCCAAGATGGTTTTTCATGATGAAGATTTGAAGTCCGACAATCAACTGAAACAGGCTATTGTTACTCTGTCTCGTTACAGCATGGGGGCATTGCTTTATCTTGCACCTTTGTTTTTGGTGCCTCAGTCCAGCAAAGCCAGCCGAATGTCACACATCTTGTGAAGGATTTTCAGACCGCCTGGCTTGATCCTCACAACCCGACGGGATAGCTGCCCGACAGCGTATGAGGGGTTTTGTCGAGGATCCTTGAACAATATTGCCTTTTTGCATATCGGCATTCAAACTGGTTTGCAGATCAAACGACCTGTCTTTCAACTTGGCCAGCTGACTTGCCAGGGGTTCGATCCCGGC
>LXTK01000016.1 GCA_001643475.1 Proteobacteria bacterium SPGG2
TTTGACCGCCAAGGACGGTGGAAATGTAACGGATTGTCAGGAACAATCCTAGCGACCACCAAGCGACCGACAGGGACGTCGGAAGGTACGACTCCAGGGACGGAGAAGGTAGAACCGCGTCAGGAACAGCGGTCGAGGAGCGATTGTCGAGACGGTGGAAATGCAACGGATTGTTGGGCCGCTCCTGTTCATCTGACCTCCAAGGATGGAGGAAATGCAGAAGGATTGTCTAGAACAATCCCCGCCTGAACCCGCGGCATTAGTGCGTCTGACCTCCAGGGATGGAGGAAATGCAGAAAGATTGTTGGGAACAATCTCTGCCCTACACGTCAGAACAATTCCTGCCTAGCGACCCCATTCTTTTTCTTCTAGGGCACGGCACTCGTCGGGGTCTCACGCGCCGCCGACGCCAGCATCTCGCGGCACGTCCGGGAAGGCGGCGATATCGAACTGAAGCGCTGCGAGACGCGCGTAAAGTGGGCTTTCTTCGAGCAGCGACGTGTGGGTTCCCTCGGCAACGACTCGACCGTCATCCATCACTAGAATTCGGTCCGCCTTCAGTACCGTCGCGAGCCGGTGTGCAATGACGATCGTGGTGCGGTCGCGCATGAGATCATCGAGTGCTTGCTGCACCAGACGCTCGCTCTCAGCATCCAGCGCGGAGGTCGCCTCGTCAAGGAGCATTACCGCCGGATCCTTAAGCAACGCACGTGCAATGGCGATGCGCTGGCGCTGCCCGCCGGAGAGCCGCGTGCCGCGCTCGCCGAGAAAAGTGTTATAGCCCTCGGGAAGGGTCACGACGAAGGCCTCTGCACCGGCCGCCCGTGCCGCCGCACGCACCTCGTCGTCCCGCGCATCGGGTCGTCCCTGGCGAATGTTCTCGAGCACGTCCGCCGCGAACACGACCGTCTCCTGCGGCACGATGCCAATGCGTCGGCGGATCTCCTCGAGCTTGGCGCTGGCAAGATCGATACCGTCGAGCAGTACCTGTCCTGTCTTCGGATCATAGAAGCGCAGCAGCAGCTGAAAGACCGTGCTCTTACCGGCGCCCGACGGGCCCACGAGTGCAACCCTCTCGCCGGGCTCGACCGAGAAGCTCAAATCCGACAGCGCGAGTTCACTCGGCCGCGAGGGATAGTTGAACGATACGTTAATGAACCCCACCCGGCCGAGCGCGGGCTTCGGTAGAGGCACCGGGTTCGGAGGCGCCGTGATGTCGGGCTTGGCGTGGAGTAGTTCCACGATGCGTTCGACCGCACCAGCTGCGCGCTGAATCTCGCCCCACATCTCACTTAACGCGGCTGCCGAGCCGGCCACTAGCACACCGTAGAGCAGAAACTGACCGAGCTCGCCTACGGTCATGCTGCCTTCGATCACCGCCTGCGCACCAAGCCACAACACGAACACGATGGCCCCGAACACCACCAGGACGGCGAAAGCAGTGAGTATCGCGCGCGCGCGAATTCGCCGCACGGCAGTCTCAAATGATGCCGTCACCGCGTCGGCGAAACGCTCGGCAAATCGCGTTTCCAGGGTAAACGCCTGTACCATCTGAATCGCGTTCAGCGTTTCCCCGGCAAGGCCGCTCGCATCGGCTAAGCGGTCTTGCGTCGCACGCGTGAGACGCCGCACTCGCCGCCCGTAGACCAGGAGCGGCACGAGCACTAAAGGTATAAGGAGCAGGACTACGCCCGTGAGCCGCGGGTTAGTGACGGTGAGCATCACGAGTCCTCCCGCGAGCGTCACGGCACTTCTCAACGTGATCGAGAGATTTACGCCGGCGACGGACTGCACGAGCGTCGTGTCACCGATTAGTCGAGACAGGATCTCACCTGTTCGCGTTACTTCGAAGAAGGTTGGGCTCAAGGTGATGACGTGGCGATAGACCGCGGTGCGCACGTCAGCGACCACGCGCTCACCGAGCCATGAGACAAGATAGAAGCGAACCGCGGAGAAGATAGCCAGACCTGCAGCCAGCCCGAACAGCAACAGAAAATAACGGTCGATCATTCGCGCGTTGGTTGCGGAGAACCCCTCGTCTATGACGAGCCGAATACCCACTGGCAGACTGAGGCCAGCGGCCGCGGCGAATAGCAACGCGAGCAACGCGAGAGCGAGCGTCCCCCGGTAACGTCGCATGTACGGCCACAGTTTCTTGAGAGGGCGCAGACCACGGCGCGGAGCCGGATCGACCCCGCTCCACGCGCCTCGCTGCTCACTGACCGACTCTTGCATCCACATGCCTCATCGAGTTTCGTAACGGACTGATGGTACCAGCTTGTCGGAGACAATTTGGCGATCTAGACACCGCATTACCAGGCAAGTGAAGTGGAGTCTTAAGTTGTTGGTTTGTTGGTGGGCCGTGGTCAAGACTTTGACCACCAAGGACGGTGGAAATGCACCGGATTGTCAGGCCGCTCCTCCGCATCCTGCGTCCGCGGCATTAGTGCATCCATGCACGTCAGAACATCTGACCTCCAGGGACGGAGGAAATGCAGTAGGATTGTTGGGAACAATCCCTGCCTAGCGGCCCCTTTTCCACGTAACCGCCGACTAAAAGCCAAATAATAACGCGACGCGTTAATACGGTGGGCTAGGCGATCGTGATAGACGTAGTCTAGACTACATTTCCTGTTTACTGCTGTAGGAATCCGCTAGGCGCGCCCGAGTAGAGCATCTTATCCCCGTTCGCTTCAGGGTGTCAGCGCCAAGCGACCAGTCAATGCGGCGATTGCTGTACGAGGCAAGCGTCTTAGACATAACGAGCCTTAATAGGTATGATAATAATAACTGTGGAAACTCTAAATCATTCCTCTTAGAGCACGAAAGACGAAAACACATTTTCGTTTTCTCCATTTATCAGTTACTTATGTGATCAATAAATAGCGGTGCGTCCCCATGCCGCAGGAATCCTCGAGTAACTGGAGGTTCCTTGTTTTTGGCGCGACTGCCGTGGGTTCGTCACAGTCTGATGCTTACGAAGGCACCAGAAAAAGGCGGTTTTCAGACATGATCATTTTCCCCGATATTGAAATTCAAAACGGGCAGTCCGTGAACCGGACTCGCGGCAAGGAGAAGGAACCCGATGTTTATGATATTTCACCGCTTGAAGCGGCCAAGAAATTTGTCGGCGCCGACGCCGAATGGCTGCACATCATCGACATCGACAGCAGCCTCCAATATGGGCATTTTAACGCCGAACTGATTTGCGAAATCATTAAGAGCGTGGATATCCCCGTGCAAGTGGGCGGGGGTGTGCGCACGCAGAGCGGTGTCGAATGGTGGCTGGATCATGGCGCCGCCCGGGTGGTTCTCGGTACGGTTGCCGTGGTGGACCGCTTGTTGATCATGGAGGTGTGCGGGAGGCATCCGGGCAAGATCGTCATCTCCATTACGGGCAAGGACGGCTACGCGATGATCGACGGCTGGCGCACAAAAACGTCGTTTACCACGCTGGAACTGGCGAAGTCATTCGAAGACAGTGGCGCCGCCGCCATTATCTATACCGATCTGGACCGTTTCGAAGGCGGCCAGGAAGTCGGGCTGGCGTCGACAATCGAAATAGGTACGGAGCTCGAGATCCCTTTGATTTCGACGGGCACAATACGCACGCTCGACGATGTGTCCGCTTTGTCGCTGCTGCCGAACATCGAAGGCGTGATCATCGGGCGTGCCTTGTTTCAGGGTACCTTCGAGCTCGCTGACGCTATCGAAGTGGCCCGCACCTCGCGCATCGCCCCGGAACTGGCTAACGAAGGCGTGGCACCTAAACTCGAAGCGGTATCCGGCATACCAATCAAGAACATCGATCACGTCGGCATTTTTGTCAGTGACCTGGACCGATCGCTGAAATTTTACGAAACCCTTGGGTTCATTAAGAAGGAAGGTCTGGGATTCAGTCAAGGCAAACCTGTTTTAATGCGTCATCCGAGCGGCGTCGCCATCAAGCTGCTGCATCATGAAGACCGCAGTAAGTCACACACGCAAATCGCCCTTAGAGTCAGTTCGTTGGCGCAAACCCGGGCGTTCATGGAGTACAACGGCATCGGCATCGCCGATTCCTACGACTACGGCACCAAAGGCGTGGTGTGTATCAAAGATCCCGACGACAACCTGATCGAACTCCACGGTGATCAAACGGGCGACTCAAGCTTTTTGCAGTAGAAACGAGAACTCGTCGTTGACTTGTTGAGCCTCCAGCAGTTGATGACCGGTTCGCGCGGCGAAAGCTTTAAAATCTAGTACTGAGCTCGGGTCAGTGGCAAGGACATGGACCGTCTGGCCGCTGTCCATCTCATCGAGCGCTTGCTTGGCACGCAGAATCGGAAGCGGGCAGTTGAGTCCCCGTGCATCGACTTGCTTGTCAGCCATATAATCTCCTTCGTGCTGCCGAATTACTCACGACCTGACCCTAATTGCCCTAATTTGACACTGGCACCTTTTCCTCTGCCGGCCCACTCTACCTGCGAAATCCGATGGTAGACCCGTCGTTCATTTAAGCACCATCGCTACAGCCGCCAGCATAAGGCCTAGTACAAAGGAAAATACGCCAAGCCAGGCTGATACCCCTAAATCCCATCTCATAATGGCGCTCCGGTACACAGTGCCAGTAGACACCTCATACTTTAGAGACGGAATACTCCATACACATACCAGGTTTGCCAAAATACCTACGATCAACAATCCTAAAGCCCCAATTGCCACTATGCCATGAATGGTATCCGTACTTGGTTTGACACCAAATGCTGTCAAAGCCACAACACTGCCTGTGATAAGAGAAGTCAGCCAAATATGAAATCTACTTCTATCATTTAGCAATTCCAAAAACGCCGCTCGGTTTTGGGGAGTAACGTCAGATGCAACGGCAAAATATTCCCATGTCAGCCACCGTCTTGAGCTTTCTTGCAAGGTTTCCTTATCGTTCATTACTGGCCTTCACGAAGGGCTGCCTAAAGGTTCCTGACACCTTTTTTGCCCGAATCCCGATAGATTTTCATGTAATCAGGCCGTCCGCCTTATTACTGGTGACTTAGTTGAAGTATCGATAAGTATACATAACTGAGAAAGGCGGGGCTGAAGGTGATATGACTATTCCTGGGACATGGTTTTGACCACCAAACGACCGACAAGGCAAAGATTGTTGGGAACAATCTCTGCCATGCACGTCAGAACAATCTCTGCCTAGCGACCGCCATGTAGGTCGTCCACGCAACGTCGTTGAAGACGTAGAGGCTAAAGCAATACTATATATTACTAGATTTGATTCCTTTTCTTTGCTCATTCCACAGAATAATACCCGCTGTTCTCTGTCTTGCTTTTCCGGGTCGGCTATTACACATCAAATAGAAACACGAACTCGAATTAGAAATCGCGAGTTCCCCGCGTGAACTGCGGGGTGTATTGCGGAAAACTTCTGATGGGCCTCTCTAGCGTAACTAGAAAAGGATTGCGTCCTCTTTTTCCTGAATATCGAGCTGATGTGCGGTATCGTTGATGCTGAGCTGAATCATGGCTGGATCCCTTCAGGCACACGTTTCGGTTCAATGCCAGCATAGTTCATCAACAACAAGATCCAAGGGTAGCTACGATGCCAGATTCCGCCCGCAATGCTCATACTCTGCTCCTCACTGGCGTACCGGGCGTCGGCAAGACGACGATAATCCGTGCCGTCGCTACCGCGTTGGGAGGACGACCTCTCGTCGGCTTTTACACGGAAGAGATGCGGGAACATGGCGAGCGCAAGGGCTTTCGCCTGATCGGGTTTGGTAGTGAGCAAGGCGTGATTGCGCACTCGGACTTCCCGCACACCCATCGGGTGGGTAAGTATGGCGTCGACGTGGCTACCATAGATCGTCTGGCTGCGGCGACGCTGCGTCCGGATGATCCACAGGCTGTTTACCTGGTCGATGAGATCGGCAAGATGGAATGCCTGTCGGTCCGCTTTGTCGAAGCGATGCGCCTAGTGTTGGACACGGGCAGGCCTGTCGTGGCGACCATCGCTCGCAAGGGCGGAGGATTTATTGCGGAAGTGAAAGCGCGCCCGGACGTGCTGTCGTGGGAGATCGGCTACGCTAACCGTGACAGCATGCCGGCGCGTGTCGTCGCCTGGCTGTCAGCATTGGTTTCTCCATAAGCCCGCCACCACACACTCAAAGCCAAATAATAACGCGACGCGTTAATACGGTGGGTTAGGCGATCGTGACGACGAGAACCTTCGTCAGCTTGATCTGCGCCTGGTAGGGAAAGAAAAGCACTTGGAATTAATGTTAGACGGCTTGTGGAATTCACTTATGATCCTTGACCCCACGAGCACCGAAGATCCAGATCACAAGCAACACAACCCCCGCACCCAGGAAGAAACCGCACTCGGCCAGCCTATCTCGCGCTATCTTATCTTTGTTATTAAACCTCAGGGCTATGGCACGCCCGTCAACCGTATCACCAAGTATTTGGTTTCCCGCGTAGA
>LXTK01000078.1 GCA_001643475.1 Proteobacteria bacterium SPGG2
GGTGAAAAAGACCGCAAAATATACACCAATATTAGTCTGCGTCCAGCGATTTCTCACGCCTCAGCGCTCCTCCTTGCGGTAGGGGATCAGTAGCGCGGCCGGCGCCCGGGCATTACGCGCCAGCACCGCCATGGCGGCAACCGTAACCACAAACGGCAGCATGAGGAAAATCGGATACGGCAGATCAATGACGCCGCCCGACTGTAAGCGCAACTGCAATGCATCCACCGCCCCGAAAAGTAGTGCTGCCACGGCGCACCGCCATGGATCCCAGCGGCCCAGTACCACCAATGCAATACATACCCAGCCGCGACCGGAGATCACGCCGAAAGTGAAGGCGTTGAACTGCGCCACGGAAAAGTACACCCCGCCGACACCGAAAAGTGCGCCAGATATCATCAACGCTTGATAAGCGTGTCGATGGAGAAAAACGGGGGCGTCGCCATTGCCTGCTCGAGCTGGGCCATTGTAATGTTGGCACCAGTGAGGATGAGCACGATGCGCTTGCCGCTAATATCTTCTCGGTGGGCGAAGATACCCGCTAGCGCCGCGGCGCCGGCTGGCTCCACCAGGATGTGGGCGCATTCGGCCAGAGTATGAACGCCGGCAAGCAGTTGCTCATCACTAGCAAGCCAGGCATCGTCCAGTAGATCCCAGAGTACGTTCAGCGCCAGCGTGGGCGGTACACGGGTGACCAAACCGTCAGCCAGTGTGTCGATGGGGTGCTCGACGATTTTACGCGCGTGAAAACTGTGCGTAACCGCCGGTGAACCTTTTGCCTGCACAGAGACAACTCGTGCGTGGGGTTGAATCGCCTTAAGCGCTGTTGCACAGCCCGCAGTAAGATTGCCACCACCCAAAGGAATCACAAGCAAGTCCACGTCCGAAAGCGTTTCTGCCACTTCTAGTCCCACCGTACCCGCCCCTTCCATAATGTCTACATCTTCACCATCATCAAGAAACAAGCCGCCATGATCGTCGGTAAACTGACGGGCGGCATCCTTGGCTTCATCGATGTCGTCGCCGACCTCATGCAATGTACCGCCAAATGTCTTGATCATGGTGCCTTTGACAGAATTAGCAGGACTAGGAAGGAAGATGTCGGCCCGAAGATCAAGCACGCGCGCGGCATAGGCAACGCCTTGGCCGTGATTGCCCGTCGATGAGGTCACGGCCCCACTCGTACCTTTAAACGTTGCCTTAATCAGGGCGTTAAGCGCACCGCGAAACTTAAACGAGGCAATCGGCGTGATGGTTTCGTTTTTCAGCCACACCTCGGCATCTAGTGTCCGCGACAGAATATCCGAGCGCATCAATGGCGTTTCAGGTAAGTACGGTCGCAAACGCGCTTGCGCTTCACGAATGCCAGCTAGCGTTGGTCGTTTCATAACAAGGCTTTTTTGGCTGCGATGATTCTATCACGCAAGTGCTGACTCATGCCCCAACATCCCCAGAAGTACACTCAATGTCCTGTCGATAAACAAAAAATCTGATGGATTTCGAAATCCATCAGATTCCTTTGGTTTAAGGACACGGACTGTGTTGTAATCACAGATAGGGTAGTCCAACCTGGGATTTGCGTATGAAAAGCGTTCGCTGCAGGGATCTCGGCGTAGATTGTGATTTTGTGGCGTCGGGTGACACCAACGAGGTCGTAATCACCAACATGTTTGCCCATTCGGTCGAACATCATCACGACAAGCACGAGCACATGTTCGGTGACAAGGCCGCCGCCCTAGTAGGCGACATGGAAGGAGCGATCAAAGACGCGTAGCAAGGCAAGCGGTTCAGTTCCTATGCCGCTTGTCGCTTAAGCTGGCGTGGTCACAAAAAGCTCGCGCCGCAGGAGACCCTCATTTAAAACTGAAAGCTTCGATCGCCAGTCGGCGACTCGTTCATCAAACTCGGTGGCACCGATCAGCGTTGTTAACGCGTCTTGTCGTTCTTCGTCCGCATGAAGTTGGCGGCGGCATGATGCGACATAGGCCGACGTAATGTCCTGGTAATCGAGAACGGCCCAACCCGTCTGATGGAGCAAGCTTGGATAATCAATGTCTGACTCGATGAACTCGGGACCATTTTCCACCGCCCGTCGGTAGTCTTCACCTGAAAGCCCCGGCGTCACCGAGATCACCGTAAACACCATACGCCCGCCGGCACCGATTACTCGTTGGCAGGCTTCTAGCACCACGCGCTTCGGCCTAAGGCAGCAGAGGAGATCACTGTGGCTAACGGCATCGAAGCTGCCATCGCGGAACGGCAGATATGCCCCATCGGCGAGGGCAACCCCATAAGTGCCTGGGATACGATCCTTGGCGGCTCGTTCGGCCGCGATGTCCCCTCAAAAGCAACAGAGAACCACTCGGCGCCAATGTGATTCGAAGCACGGGCGTACTGCTTGCGCGGCATCCCGGCAGCGCAGGAGTGTATAATCTTGAAAATGCTCGGACCGAATTACGGTGAGTGGTGGAACGAGCACCCAGCGAGCAAGCGAGCGTGCCTCGGACTTGCGATTATTCAGCTTGGCGCCATTGACGCGGGGCTAGCAATGATTGCGTCGAACCTTCCGCGCACGCCACCGGACAACGCGTCGGATCAAGACTGCGTCTTACCGAGACGAATGAATTCTGCGAGCCGAATCTTCCTCGACAACTACATTGGTGGCGATATCTCGATTGCAGAGTTCCGGTGCTGGTTCTCGATGCCCAATTCCGAGTATCTCGCGCTCAGCACGTGCCTACAAGGTTTACACGAGTAAGCGTCGCGTGTCGTCAAAAAGATCTCGATGATATGCGAGAACTGCCATCTTCACTCCGGACCACCACAAACAATGGGAAGTGTCAATGGTTTGGCTAGAGGCATTGAGTTACGTAATCACGATCCTGGGTTTTCCTGCGGCCATCTGCGTGTTCGTATATGAACATGGAAGGCGTCTATCCAACGAAGAAAAGGAACTGCATCGGCACCTTTCAGAAGAGTACGACAACTTCTTGAGATTGGTGCTGGATAATGCCGACCTTTTGCTTTTGAGACAACGCAAGAAACCACCATCCCCTTCAGAAGAACAATCGGAGCGGCGAGATATCATCTTTAGGATGTTGGTGTCTCTCTTCGAGAAAGCCTACATCATACTCTATGCTGAGGACATGGGCCGAGACGCAAAACGCCGCTGGCTGTCATGGGAAGACGACATGAGGGAATGGTGCCGAAGAGAGGATTTTCGTGCAGTGTTACCCGAGTTGCTTGAAGGTGAAGACGATGCATTCAGCCGACACATTCTCGCCATAGCGCAGCCAGAAATTCTAGCCACTTCCACATAGGGTCGTTAGACCTAAACCGTGCGCCGTGGAGCGATCAATGATACACGAAGTAGAACTGCTTGTTGATGCCAAGACCCTCGTCGGTGAGGGGCCGATTTGGAATTCCCGTCAAAACGTCCTCATCTGGCTGGACATCGAAGGCGAGAAAATATTCGTTTACGATCCGGCGACGAAACACAACCGCCTGATTAAGCTTGACCAAAAGATTGGTACCATCGTAGTACGCAAGTCGGGAGGTTGGCTCGTAGCAGGGGAGCGCGGCTTTGCGTTACTCGATCCTGATACGGAACAAGTCGAGCCGTGGTCGGACCCTGAAAGTCATCTGCCCAACAACCGATTTAACGATGGCAAATGTGACCCTGCCGGTCGGTTCTGGGCGGGCACCATGCCTTTCGGTTTCGGTGAACCGAGTGGGGCTCTGTACTGCCTCGATAAGGATCGGTCGGTGCGATGCATGGTGCGTGAAGTCACCTGCTCGAACGGTATTGCCTGGAGCGCGGACGCAAAGACTATGTATTTCATCGATTCCATGACCCAAAACGTCGATGCATTCGACTTTGATCTCGAAACCGGCCAGATAGGCAACCGCCGAACAATAATCAGCATTCCGCAAGATCAGGGCTTTCCCGACGGCATGACGATCGACAGCGAGGACAATTTATGGGTAGCGCAATGGGGTGGCTATCGCGTGGCCTGCTTCAACCCGCAAACTGGCCGAGAAATCGATCGAATTGACATGCCCGTTTCACAAGTCAGTGCCTGCTGGTTCGGTGGCCGGGATCTCGACGAGCTTTACATCACGAGCGCACGAACCGATCTCGATGCTACCGCGCTAGAGAAGGAACCACATGCCGGAGGACTGTTCCGTGCAAAGCCCGGCGCTAAGGGCCGTCTGGCAGCCGAGTTTGATGGATGAACATGACATAGGCTGTACGAGTAGATCCCGCGCTGTAAAAAATCTTAGTCTATCAGGTCAACAATTTCGTGACTCGAGGCCGGCGGAGAGGTTTCTTGAATACATCGAACGTATGCATCTCTTCCAATACGTGCATGTCGCGCCAATAGTTAACGTGCCCGCCAATGCCTAAGCTCGGACTCCAATTCACCTGAGCCCGTCTGTCCTGCCTCTTTTAACTTAGGCCCGCCCCTTCTTGAGGAATTCAGACGCGGCTGCCCCAACAAGCTTTGGCAGATGCGTGTAAATGTATCTGACGCCCGAGCTGAGAATAGCGTCGAGGTTATCTACCGAGGCCGGCATGCCTGGTATCTTGCCGGCAGACGTTATTGTTAGCAGTGTACGCTCGATTGCGTTTTTCACCGATTCTGCCTTGGGATTGCCCGGATGGCCCATCGATTGTGACAGATCGGATGGGCCGATGAAGAATACATCCACGCCCTCCACCGAGAGAATCTCATCGACGTTCTCGATCGCGGCGACGTGCTCGAGTTGCACGCATACCAGGGTCTGTTCGTTGCTGTGCTTTATAAATTCAGCCATGGAGCTAGATAGGCCGTAGCTGTCGGGGCGCGTGCCGGCGGCGAGGCTTCGGTTATCTCCAGGGCCGAACTTGACGGCCGACACCGCTTGCCGCGCATCTTCCGCACTATTGACATGAGGAACCTGCACGCCCATGGCCCCGCGATCCATGACACGGGAGATATCTTCTTTGTGATTAGTCTTGGGCCTGACAATCGGCGTTATACCGCTCGCCTCCGCCGCCATGATCATCAGCTCGGCCGTTTCCAGATCTATCGTCCCATGCTCCATGTCGATCAACACCCAGTCAAAGCCCGCATGCCCTACCATCTCCACCATTTGTGGTGATGGCACCATGATTGAGCAGCCCAAGGCCGCCTCACCGGCCAGTAGCTTGGATTTCATCCGATTGGTTTTCATTAGGAATACCCCTGCGACATGTAGTGCAACAACGTTTCGATGACGTCGTCCATCAACTCGGGCTTGCCGGCGAAATCCTGAGACAGTTGCAGGTCCGTGGATCGCTTGAAGAACCGGATCGTTGCTTCGGTCATGATTGGGTCGAACTGCATGTCCTTTCGAAGATCGATCACTTGGTTCATGTCATGATACCGCCTTTCATGCGCCACACCATGAACCGCACCCGCATCGGCAAGGGCCTTGGCGAACGTGGAGCCAGCCTCTCCGAACCCCAGAACCCCGATTGTTGTCATAGCCGCCCGACTTTCACCAGCACTCATAGCGAACCGTCGGCATCGTGCACTTCATCGCCAGTCAGGGCCGGATGGAAAGTACATATAATTCGCATGCGTGTCTTCGCCCGAATTCGATGACGGTCATGATCGTTCATGGCGTAGAGAGTCCCGGGCTTTACCTCGTGAATCGTGCCGTTGTCCAACTCCTCCACCGTTCCTTCGCCTTCGATGCAGTAACATGCCTCGAGATGATTCTTCTGCCACAAGTCCATTTCGAAACCGGGCTCAAGGATGGCGTCCGTCAAGGTGACGCCCATACCGTCCTCTTCGTGTAGCAGCCGCAAACTCCGCCATCGGTCGCCGTGCACATCGCCCTTTGTCCCGATAACGTCTTCTTTCGTTTTCACAATCACAGGTCTAGGCCCCCTCATTACTCATTAATACGACTGATTTACCCCCAAAACGCCGCGCGCGCAAATCGCAGTCTGAACTGGTGGATTGGAGATATATCGCAAAAGGTTGTGCTGTTAAACTTGAGTGCGGTGCGATTCGGTATGAGTCTAGGGCCTGAGAGGCAACCATGCCTGAGTTTTCGAATCCCGATGCCTACGAGCTTTGGATGGGAAGATGGAGCGCCCGCTTAGCACCGTCGTTCGTTGAATTCGCGCATCTTCCTAAGGGCGGACATTTCCTCGATGTCGGTAGCGGCACCGGTGCGCTTGCCGCAGCCCTACTTGCTGGGGTTGAGGATGGAACCGTCGTTGGGATCGAACCGTCGGAACCTTATGTAGAGTACTGCCGAGAGCGAATGCGCGACAAACGATTGCGTTTTGAGCACGGCGATGCGCTGACGATACCCTTCGAGGATGAAAGTTTCCACGGATCATTGGCGTTACTTATCTTGCAAGAGCTGCCGAATGCACCACGGGCGGTAAAAGAGATGTGCCGTGTCACACGCCCGGGGGGATGCGTTGCAACCAACCAATGAAACTTCAAAGACGGAATGCCAATGCCCGCCCTATTCTGGGACGCTGTGACTGAAACCATTGACACCGAGGCTGCTCGCGAGGCGGCCGCAAAATGCATGATTGTGGACTACCCGGATGAAGCTGCGCTGAGGTACCTTTGGGAAGATTTGGGTCTCACTGAAGTGGAGACGAAGACCTTGGATGTCGAAATGGAATTTGCGGGCTTCGAAGATTATTGGGCGTCTTTCCTGACTGACGTGACACCGACCTCTTCATATGTTGGAAGGCTCAGCGAAGACAAAAAAGCGGTCCTAAGAGATCATCTTCGCCAAAAGATAACGGGGGGAAAACCGGACCGCCCCTTCACACTTGCAACCCAGGCACTGTCGGTACGGGGCAAAGTGCCTTAGATTGGAGGCTACGATGACAAACAMRMWMYRYMSAYCWACAAAAGACCGAAGGAAGMTCGGCGAGGTCACGTTTCTCATAGAGGAAATGACGGCCGCGCGRGCGGCMAGCGCTTCTTGCGTCCACGTMGAGGCAGCGTTGGAGCCGGATAACAAGGTGTCTTTTTCGAAAAAGAAGTCTTCCCATCATCCTGTCAGGGAAAAGATCCGAAGTGATACCGATATCAGCTTTGATGACTAAAAGAGGAAGCTTGTTTCATGACCAACGAAGGAGACTATTCAATGGAGGGTGGCTGCACCTGTGGCGCCGTGCGCTATCGAATGACAAGCAAACCGATGTTCGTTCACTGTTGTCATTGCCGATGGTGTCAGCGTGAAACAGGGGCTTCCTTCGCGCTCAACGCGATGATTGAAGCCGATCGTGTCGTCTTGTTGAGGGGCTCTCCCGAAGCGGTGGACACACCGTCAGAAAGCGGAAAAGGACAAAAGATCGTGCGCTGCCCTGATTGCCATATCGCCCTGTGGAGTAACTATGCCGGAGCAGGTGATGCGCTCCACTTTATTCGTGCCGGTACCCTCGATGAGCCGGATCGCCTCACCCCCGATGTCCATATCTACACGGCGTCGAAACAACCCTGGGTCGTACTTCCGCCAGGGACCCCCGCCTTCGAAGAGTACTACGATCGTAACGAGCTCTGGCCCGAAGAAAGTCTCGCGCGCCGCCGTGCGGCGCTCGTTGACTGACGCGTCGATCCTGATGCGCCTGCTGCTAGCAATGCTTTCTACGAGATTGAGATCAAAGAGTTTTTAAAACATCTTCAACAAAGTTTTTATAATAGCGATTTTCCATCAAGGGCGTGCCATCAGCCAGATAGCAAGACGCGATCCATATGTCCAAAAAAGCCTTTCCATAAGTTGCCGCACCAGTGAGACAGGTTGTAAGTGCAGACTCGTTGGGGAGGATATTATCCAGAACGCGATGACCCATTGCTCGCGATTCTTTTCGAGCGATGAACATATACGCCGAGCCTTTTTCATTCGCTTGTTCATATTCAATAGGAACAATATCATAGCCATATTCTCGTTGAGCCAAAGCGCCGATGTCGTCAGGCTTTATGGAGAATAAAACCCCATTTACTTTGTCTTGAAGATTTCCTGTATGAAGGAGATTCAATGTGGCGCAATGATTGTGTTCAGCAGATCTTTCATAAAGACCCCCTTGCTCTCGATAGTTTTCATCCATCAAAGCAAATTTGAATACCCGTCTTACCCCGAAAGCAATGGCCAACCCTTCTAAGCTTGCACGATCAATCGTTTTTCCAATGGAATGCTTATTGATCAAGGTGCCATAGGCGATGAACCTGCAATGTCGTTTTACTTTTAAAAAATCTTTCCAATAAGGCCAGAGCAGGTTTTTTTTGTTTTGGATCATAGACAGGCCGGTTTTCTAATCTACATTAAAAGTCTCAATTAATAATTGTACGGTTCGCTACTCCGGCAAGCCGGCCTTGCGCAGGCACAATCCCATAGTACAAATTGGTATTTAAGGACAGGTGTGTTCCTACGACAAGCTCGGTAACGCTGGAATAACACGCTTGCCGCGCTCCACCCGGTACAAACCTAGCACCCATTTCCCGGCGTCGCTTTCTCGTAGTTCTGTCGATACACGCCTCAGCTCGTCGCTACATCGATCAAGCGGCGGCAAATATGCACCGTAGCCCTCCGCCGGTGTGGGCAACATCGCGGCGCCGCCTAAGCATGCAAAACTAATGTCTGCCGCCGTCAGCCGATCGCCAAATAAATACGGTCGACCATCGCTCAGTGTTTGCGCGACACGGTCGAATTCTTTATAGATGTGACCAATGCCTTTATCGACGCGTTCACGCGTAATCCCGAGTCCCGAGCGAATCCACCTACGGAAGGATCGATAGAGGGTTTTGAATAGCCATGCTTGCCCCGCGCCTACATTTCTGTCGGCCAGTTCGAACATCAGGTCCGGTTGATTCAGGACGTTGAAATAGAACAATCGTCGGGTGTGCGGTCCGAGATATCGATTATAGTGCTCGTCTAGTTGAACCACCTCTTCAGTGGGGAACAGGGTTTCGTCCTCGGATAGGCACCGCTCGGATAGATAACACATAATGGCCGATGATTTCACAATGACTTCGTTTCGATCCGTCTTGATGACAGGTGTCGAAAAACGGGTCGAGTGCTCATCGGCATGTCCGGAGAGTCCGGTCACGAACGGTGTGACCATAAAATGAACCATCGGCATCAACGGCCGTTCGAGATAGGGTATGCCGAGACGGTCCATAGTCCATCGCACTTTTTCTACGTAGTGCGAAAACCGAATCGCGGTGAGTCGAAACGGCTTTTCTACAGATTCATTTATTTGTCGTCCCGACACGTTTTTGCCTTTACAGCTACTTTAGGCAGTATAACGTGCCGTTAGGCCTTCTTCGTAGCGATCAGGAGCCCACTCGACCACACCATCCTCAGCTTCCCCGGGCGCAAAACAATGTCTGGAATGGCGAAGCGAAGGTACGTCATTAAAGACGGCACCAACCTGGACTCAAGACGTTATTCCGGCGCCATGCCCTTGTCTGTGAGCTCCTTGATAGCGCTTTCGGTTTTCTGTAGACCTTCGAGACCCATACCTCGGAGCACATGCGCCGCTTTGGTGAACTGAACGTTGTCGTAACCGACAATCTCGATTCGATTTCCCCACGGATCCAGGAAATCGAGAAACCGGCCCGGGAGTGTTTCAACACCCATTACCTCCAACGCGGCGCGTACCGCCTCCTTATCTGATACCACCAACCCAAAGTGGCCACCGTCGCCCTGCGGTTGGTGCCGCCCTTTCTGCAGCGCGAGAAACTGATCGCCGAGGTCGATGAAGGCCATGCTGTCGCTCTTCCCGCGTAGTTCGAAGTCGACGAAGCCACGGTAGAACTTCAGCGCCGCGTCGATATCGCCTACTTCCAACGCTACGTGATTAAACCCCACGGCCCGTGCTTTAATCTGTTCGCTCATCTGACAACTCCTAATGTAACCGGCCCACAAGCGGAAATTGGGCCATCAACAGAAAGAAGGCTTTGAACCTCCGTTCGAATCCCAAATGCGGACGTTCGTTAGTCAAGCCTATAAAGAGCTTGTGCAACCCTTGATTATAACGTTGCACGCCGAGCCCGTCAGAGGTGCTGCATTACGCAATTCGATTCATTTCCGCTCGCGACCTCCTCGACTTAGCGCTAATATGCTCCAACTCTGTCCACCCATCCACGAGGAGAGGCCATTCAGGTGGAAGCACATCCACCGCGTAAGCTCGCTGTCATCCTGCATGCTGATGTGGTCGGCTCGACGTCGCTCGTTCAAAAGAACGAAACACTTGCCCACGAGCGTATTCGAGACACATTCCAGCGCTTCTCCGAGACCATCAGCGCATACAACGGGATAGCGCATGAGATTAGGGGAGATGCGCTCGTAGCGGAGTTTGGCCGTGCGTCGGACGAGGCGCGTTATCAGCTCAGCGCCTTGGAGCTCGTTGAGGACGACTACGAAGGGGCGATGGAACAGTTGCTAGAAATTATGCGCCGCGACCGCGGCTTCCGTGATGTTGTCGGGCGCAACGGCTTGCTCGCTATCTTCGGCATACTGAGCAATAAGGGACCATTGGTCGAGCGTTATCGCTCACTGCTAATGGATCATCTGCATTGAGTCCCCAGCCAGCTCAAGCGGTGCCGCACTTCAAAGTGGTTCTGGTCAACCCGTACGAGCTTGGGCGCCAACCTTTTGCCCTCGCGCAGCCCGCTGCATGGCTGCGAAGCGATGGTTTCACGGTAGCCTGCCTCGATTTGGCCTTGCAAAAGTTGGACCCGAGCGTGCTCGCCGGCGCTGGGTTGGTGGCCCTCCATCTGGGCATGCACACGGCGACTCGCATCGCGGTAGCGGCCTTGCCGCGGATACAGAAGCTGGCCCCTGGCGCCCACCTCTGTGCTTATGGCCTGTACGCGCCTATGAACGCAGAGCTATTGCGCGATCGGGGAGTCAAGACGATTCTCGGCGGTGAATGTGAGCCCGCCCTCCTCAAGCTGGCGCAACAGCTGAGAAGTGGGGGAGAGGCTCTAGCCCCGACGGAACCGATGATTAATCTGAACAAGGTCCCGTTCGTGAAGCCCGATCGCACAGGATTGCCGCCCTTGTCTGACTACGCCCATCTGCAACTGCCGGACGGCGGCACGAAGATGGTGGGCTTCACGGAGGCAAGTCGTGGTTGCAAGCACCTGTGCCGTCATTGCCCGGTGGTGCCGGTCTACGAGGGGAGGTTCCGCGTCGTGCCGGTAGCTATAGTAATGGAGGACATCCGCCAGCAAGTAGACACAGGTGCCGAGCATATCTCTTTCGGCGACCCGGACTTCTTGAACGGCCCCACCCACGCCTTGCGGGTGGTGCGCGCGTTGCATGCGGCTGCTCACCGCGAAAGGTACCATCCGGATGTGCTTCGCGGTCAGATCGACATGCAAGTGASSKKCMTCRGSNTCYCGKRYTMYCSMCGTSYMSNACCAGGCGGGCCGGAATTCCCCCAAGATTGATGGTCTCRGTCACTGCGTCCCGYGTGGTTCCCGGGATAGCCGCMACAATMACCCGATCATYCTCMACTAAYGCATTGAAMAWACTWGACWTACCTACATTMGTYCKGCCAGCAATGGYAACYGTWATTCCCTCCTGGACAATTCTTCCCARRCGAAAACTTTCTTCCAGTWYCTCCAGCYGCTGRTCSAYCCSCTGCARCGCTTCGGCCARCTTCCCSCGCTCYTCCRGCTCAATACCKTCCTCCACAAACTCSACCGCRGTYTCCATCTGGCAYAAAATGCGCACAAGTTCATTCTTGATGGGCTCCAGTGCTCGGGAAAGCTTTCCCTCCAGTTGTTCAGCAGCCAGCCTGGCCTGGAAAGCCGTCTGGCTGTCGATCAAATCACGGACTGCTTCTGCTTGAGCAAGATCCAACTTGCCGTTCAGGAAAGCTCTCAGCGTGAATTCTCCCGGCTCGGCCAAATCAGCACCCGCTTCCAGCAGACTTTCAACGATCTGCTGGACCACCACAGGGCTGCCATGACAGGATATTTCAATCATGTCCTCCCCCGTATAAGACGAAGGACCGGGAAAATACGTCACCAAGACCTGATCCAACGGGTTTCCAAGGGCATCCAAAATGCGCCCCAACAACGGTCGGTGGGGAACCCAATCGGCCCGACCCTGGGCACGGAAGTGGCTGGTCACAAATTCCTTCGCCTGTTGACCGCTCAAGCGCACGAGTGAAATTGCGCCGCGACCAGGAGGACTCGCAACGGCAACAATGGTTCTCTTTTGGCCGTAACTCACCGTAGTGAAAAGGCTAGCCGGGACTATGTATAGGTTTTCGTGACGAAGTGTCGCAGGCGCCGCGATGACAAGGCGGGCAAGGAAGGGCYCCGCAGGCGTACTCKTGCAGTACGCCGAGGAGCCCAAGGAAGCACAACGCAGTCGGTGCAGCACGCTGGAGGATTGCGGCACTGCAGTAGAAAATTTATGCATAATCCCGGTAATTGCCTTTGCGCCTCTAAGGTTCTAGTATCTAACCCAAAACAGCCATGCTTTATCGGATTCGTGCAAAGATCATCGAAGAGAAATCGGCTGAATTCCTGGAAAAGCTGATGGATGGCTCCATTGAGCAGCAAAGACCTGATGGTCCGGAGATTGTGGCCTCGATGAAACGGGCCAAGATCACTGCCCCGGGTCTGATTGAGTGGTCTGAAACCTGCTACTGCCCTACTCCTCTGGCCCATGAGAAAGAAACGGTCTACGACCACTTCCTCTCAGAGATTCAAACTGAGGCAATCTCTTCAGAAGCGGACATCAGAGGGGAGTCCTTCTGGAACTACCTGGTTGGATCCCGGCAGCAAGCCGGGTGAAGAGGAATCCCAAACCG
>LXTK01000071.1 GCA_001643475.1 Proteobacteria bacterium SPGG2
CATCGAGAGTCTAATCCAAGTCGCGAAAAGTAACGGATATGAGGTCTTCATATYGCCCCACTATTACTACCCCACCGATCATGGCTGGCAATTCGAGGGAACCCTCGAGAAAGTTATGCACGATATCAACATGTTTGATNSSKAAGGRGNCGTTGARCCTTGAGGGTTTCACCGGGTCGGGCGCCGACTGGCTYGAGCGTTACAAGCCSCTCATYGAGGACGGMAAGACTGTARTRGCCAGCCCCCACAAGGTCTATGGCCCGGAGAACAACGACGTCATGCTACARCTYCGCAAGCGCRRCATCGGCAAGGTCATCCTGGCCGGGATGTCGGCCAACCTATGTGTCGAGGCTCACATGCGGGAGCTGCTGGAACGTGGCTTCGAGGTCGCGGTGGTGAAGGATGCGACTGCTGGCGCCCGGCATCCAGAGCTAGGCGACGGCTACCAGGCGGCGCTGATCAACTTCGGATATATGGCCAACGAGGTGGTAACCACCGAAGAGATCGTCARCAGGCTKAAGTAGACAACCCGCCAGGCTGGCTATCTWGTGCCAAGGGGCCAGCGGGAGTGCGCGAGTGTCCTGGCGCCGTATGTCCAGGCAGGCCCGTGCGAAGACACCCTTGTAGGTGGGAGTGGCATGAAGGGGGATCTCCAGACTCATTCTCGTAAGGAAGTCTACCGATGTCACTTGAATAAATTGGTCAGCGGCTGCTGATAGAGCGAAAGAGCGGCGATCACGGCTAAGGACCCAGATGCGGTCCATCGAAGGACTGTCGAAAGGTGGAGACGAAAATGACATCACAATCGCTGACCAAAGCCAATATCGAACGAATAACCCGAAGACTGAAGGCTATTCAGAAGGCCTATCGGTGCAAGGTCTGCGGGCAGATATGGTCATCCAACTTAAGACCAGGAGGGTATCAACCCCTCGGCTGGTGGAAGTGCCCGAACGGCTGTAACGAAACATGCATGGATGACCGAATAGACTAAGCACAAAAAGGGAGCTGCCCTCGCTGCAATCCGAAGAACTTAAACGCAGTCCAGTTAATAAGGGCACTCTTGAACTTACTAATGCAGGAGGACTGAAGGCGAGCTTCTTTGCCCAAAGAGTTACGATGCGGACTCTCATTATAGGACTGTTGGTGGCTGCAGCCATCTCCTGTGGCACCGCAGCTACTCCCAATCCATCTTCCTCCGGTGCCGCGTAGTGCGGTGCCCTAGCGATATGGTCGCCTGTTTCTAGACCTATAGATGAAGGAGAGAACAATGCCGACATCGATATGGCGTGACAAAGTTCAAAGACTGATCAAGGAAGAGGCRGCCCAGTTAGTTGAGGTTCTTCCCCCGCCGATGTTCGARGATGAACATATCGAARGCGCGATCARCATTCCKCTAAAGGAGCTTGATCGAGRRACCACCRGYCRCCTCGAYAAAGAYCGCCCGGTTATYGTGTATTGATGGGATGGGCTTTGAGACATGAGCCCACGAGCCGCGGCGCGGCTCGAAACKCTCGGATTCWCCAGGGTTTACGACTACGTRGGMGGGAAGAGGGACTGGCTGGCAGCCGCACTGCCGACCSRAGGCCGGTTGTCGGWCSTGCCGACCGCGGGTGACGTGCTACGKAGYGGCGATATYGCCTGCCATCTCGGTGACCGGCTRGGCGATGTCGTAGACCGCCTTGGCGCTACKGGCGGGGACGSCTGCATCGTGGTTGATGACCACCACGTTGTCCTGGGAMGGGTAAGGGGTCGGGCCCTCGATGGCGACYCCAACACCCTGATAGAGACSGYTATGCGGTCCGGGCCTTCGACGATTCGCCCAGATACACCACTTGAAACGGTCGTTARGACACTTCGTGACGGCAACGYRAGCAGCACACTGGTTACTGATCCAGAGGGCCGGCTGATCGGGACGCTGTATCTGGASGACGCTGAGCGCAAATTAGCGGAACYGGACGRTCGCTAAGGATAGGWACACCGGGCAAGYCACACYRGACCATCGGAGGTTTTGTTCTTCGTGCCMGTGGNGAMGRRMNGGGAKNGNTGYCKCNAANCGGCGCCAATTGCTACCCRTGTGATGWGGTGGTAGCCACCGGCAATCAACATCAAAACGMYAGWYGTYGGAGGTAATCYGATGCCCRAGSCCAAAATCACGGTATACGGAGCACCCTGGTGCCCGGACTGCAAGCGGTCCAAGCAGTTTCTCGGAGAGCAGCGTGTTCCTTACAACTGGGTCGACATTGACCAGGACGAGGAAGGAAGGAGTTACGTCCAGCARGCCAACGAYGGCAGGCARATAATCCCGACCATAGTGTTCGAGGATGRGTCSATCCTGGTGGARCCCACCAACGCSGAGCTGGCTGCTAAGYTGGGCATCAGCCCCAAGGCCAARCGRGAGTTCTAYGACCTTVTKGTYGTGGGTGGAGGGCCCGCCGGRYTGACSGTAGCSCTCTAYGCYGCMCGSGAAGGSATWGAGACRCTGGTRATCGAGCGCAGCGGAGTCGGTGGCCAGGCRGGGCTGACCGARCGGGTCGASAAYTACCCGGGGTTTTCKMGGGGYGTAGGWGGSGCKGAACTGGCKGAYGARATGCGGGCCCAGGTGGAACGYTTCGGWGTCGAGATACTTCCGGCCCAGGCSGTAACCGGKATCGWGGYAGAAGGGGATTACAAGGTGGTCCGCACCGAGACCRRRGATGAGTACTGCTCYCGGGYGCTSCTWCTRGCSACTGGSGCCCGGTACCGGAGGCTGAACGTGCCSGGYGAAGAGGAYTTCATCGGYGCKGGYATCCACTWTTGCGCCACCTGYGACGGCCCCTTCTAYAARGRGCAGGATATGGTCGTMGTAGGGGGYGGCAACAGYGGAATCGAAGARGGTYTGTTCCTKACCAAGTTCGCSWMTMAGGTYACTGTYCTRGAGCGAAATGATCGTCTCMGGGCYAGCCARATACTYCAGGAGAAAGCGGCCAGCCACCCMCAGATGGAGGTCMKGCTYAACAMMACRGTTGAGGAGTTCAAGGGCGACGCCAAACTAAGCGCAGTGGTAATCAAGGACGTCAACACTGGCGAAATCAAGGAACTGCGRCNCKGMNGCGSWRNTTMGNCKKMAYTGGHCGGNNTCGCTAAGRAYAGBDACWNCCNGGCAHGCCRYHSHWGABCABCVGATGGGGGGCCATAAAGACCRGCGCGACCCTGGAGACCARCMTSSAGGGTGTCTTCGCYGCCGGAGATGTCCGGGCTGGCAGCACCAAGCAGGTTGCCAGCGCGGTGGGCGAGGGGGCKACGGCAGCCTTGATGATACGACAKTACCTGGAGAAGACCGAGGGAAGCCGGGGGTACAAGGGAGACTAATCTTTCCGTCCGGCTCCGGAGATGTGAAAGGGGGACCGGCTTTCACCCACATCGCTTCTGGTGCACTTCTCCAGCTGCGCTCCCGCATTGTTATTAGAAATAGACACTCACTTATATCTGGGGTGGTGATGGCAACATGCCCGATGACGAAAAACARGAACAGRAGMCRGRCMAAATTGTYCARCAGACCGCCGACGCRCTTTTKGATGGCMTCTTAGCTTTTRGTGAWGGYATGCTYCGCCTGGGCGAGRCARTWGAAAGGCTTRGCGTRKCGCTGGCKAAAARGCTGCTGGCCCATAAATGCACCGAARATTGTGCCGGCAAGRAGGAYKCCCACCRGCGATTGAAAGCTGAGGCGRGKGARTATCTAGARTCYAGGAAAGYRYTARRGGAGGACKGRNAVAYRWGNSNGWGGCCCAGCGARCMRAAGRCTCYCYAARCGTSGGRCGGCGCTACCGYTTTGAGCATCTCGCCCTGYCGACCGTGCTGAGAGACATGTACTTCAGCAGAGACGACCCCGGCCCGGGCGACCGTGTGMCRGACTTCGACCTSCCGACTTTGGGYGGAGGCMGCTTCCGGTCCWGYGATCTYGRCGARACCGGTCCGGCGCTGCTGATCTTYGGBTCCTACACCTGCCCCGTGACGGACARCGCCGCCCCTGGGCTGAACGAGCTGCACGCSCGCTTTGGCGACCACGTGCGCTTHGTGATGGTAGACGTCCGTGAAGCGCACCCGGGGAAGNCRGTKCCGCAGCCCCAAGGBCTCGACGAGAAGATGGCGCACGCGGAGCAGCTACGCGACCTCCACGGCTTCMAGTTCGARGTGGCGGTGGACGACATSGACGGSACTCTSCACCGTRSCCTSAGYCCRAARCCYARCTCGGCTTAYGTKCTGGGCAAGGACGGGRCGATCCTMTTCCGCGCGCARTGGGCCAATGACACGAAAGCGCTARKSGCGGCGCTGGATGCTATCGCGGCYGGCGAGTCCCCGARTCGCYMGCAGAGCGGTGGCGTGGTYCGGCCCATACTCCGCCAATTSCGTWACATGGCRCCYGTTTTCGACCGAGCGGGAGGTGGTGCTTGGGGCGACATGTGGCGTGTGGCGCCCCCCATGGCGGCCACAGCTTTCGCCCTCAAGACTCTTCGTGTCCTCCCGCGGAAGGCTGATGCCCGGGAAGCTGAGCCAGGGACAGCAGACCGGGGTTCTGGGTGAGGCCGGCGGCGAAGTCCCAATCGGATTGTCGATTAGGACATCAAACCAAAAGGATCACAGTCTGGGGACCCCCCGACTTGGGATTCCGGGGGAGGGTGACAGAGGTTCCCGGCGAAGGAGACGAACATGACCAATCTTAGGCTTGATCAGCTTTGCATCAATACCATGCGGTTCCTGGCGGTGGACATGGTGCAGCAGGCCAACTCCGGCCACCCTGGAACTCCCATGGGCGCGGCGCCGATGGCCTACGTGCTGTGGGACCGGTTCCTCAAGCACAATCCAAACGACCCCCAGTGGCCGGACCGGGACCGGTTTATCCTGTCGCCGGGCCATGCCTCGGCGATGCTGTATGCTCTCCTTCACCTCACCTGGTACGACCTGCCCCTGGAGGAGTTGAAGCGCTTCCGGCAGTGGGGCAGCAAGACGCCCGGCCACCCGGAGTACGGCCTGACCCCCGGTGTGGAAATGACCACCGGTCCCCTGGGACAGGGGTTTACCCACGGCGTGGGGATGGCCATGGCCGAGCGGTGGCTGGCTGATCATTACAACCGGCCCGGACACGAAATCATCAACCACTACACCTACGCCATCGTCTCCGACGGCGACCTGCAAGAGGGAGTCTCCTCGGAGGCGGCCTCCCTGGCAGGCACGCTGCGCCTGGGCAAACTGATCTACCTGTACGACGACAATGACATATCTATAGAAGGCAACACCGACATCGCCTTCGCCGAGAACGTGGCCCAACGGTTCCAGGCCTACGGCTGGCACGTCATCGGTCCCATTGACGGGATGGACCCGGAATGCGTGGACTCGGCAATACGCATGGCCCAGGCGGAGCCCGGCCGTCCCAGCCTGATAGTATGCCGGACCATAATCGGCTTCGGCARCCCCAACAAGGCAGSCNACATCGGCCACTTGCGCAACGCGGTGCTGGGCGACACCTTCGTCCGTCTGCTGCGTTTCACCGGCCAGCGGGTCGAGGTGCAGAACTACAWTGACAACACCGGSGTGCAAGTGGCCGACGTGGTGGTCGGTTTTCAGCACCTGGAGCGGAAGTCGCTGGCTGAAGTCGAGCGGYTGGTGGAGCAAACCAGCCCRCGCATTGACTACCTCTGCTGGGACCTCTACGCGCGCGTGACGCGCTTCTACGAAGAAGACCCCAAGCGGYTGGARCTGCGCGSGCAGGCTCTGAAAGAAATCGAAGACGGTACGGGCGAAACCGCTCGCTTGGCTGAGCTTCTCTCCACYGCCATTGTCCGCCGCCACTTGGAGACGGCGCAGCGGTTGGAGGTGGCTTACGACCTGCTYCCGCGYGARAGCGARATCYTKGCGTTGAARTTCTGGGACGCCGCCTTCGARCARTTGAAGCAGCGCGGCGCCATCGAGTTYGNCCGRRGCNGGCAAGAACRMAGGCTGCTGGGTGATGCGCACGAGTGAAGAAGGCGAGGGCGCCGGCGACCTGGAAGACGCCAAGATTATTGTTCGCTCCAACGGCACCGTTACCTATGTGGGCARGGACATTGCCTATCAATTGTGGAAGTTCGGTCTGCTGGGGCGCGACTTCGGTTACCGCGGGTTCTACACCTATCCGAACCAGCAGGTGGTTTGGATGAGCACAACCGATGGGCAAACCGACGCTCCCGCCTTCGGCCAAGCCGCGCGCGTCTACAACGTCATCGACTCGCGCCAGAGTTATCTTCAAAACATCGTCGCCGCCGGCGTGCGCGCCCTGGGGTATGAAGAACAAGCGTGCAACTCCGTCCACTTTTCCTACGAGATGGTTGCGCTTTCGCCCCAGTGCGCGCGCGAGCTGGGAATTGAAATCGCGCCCGAGGACGAGAAGAAACCCTTTGTGGAAGTCTCCGGCCGTAAGGGTCAGGGAGTGAAGGCCGACGACTTGCTGGACACGCTCGAAGCGCGGGCGCTGGAAGAAGTGGAAAAGCGGCATCCCGACCTCGACTCCGCCACGCAGCGGGCCCTGGCCCACAAAATCGCCGTCGCCGCCCTGCGCTTTTTTATGCTGCGCTTTACGCGCAACACCATTATCGTTTTTGATTTTAAAGAGGCACTCAGCTTTGAAGGGGAAACCGGACCCTACCTGCAATACTCGGTGGTGCGCGCGCAAAACATCTTCCGCAAGCTGCGCGAAGCTGACCCTAACTACCCATTGGCCGAGTTGCCGGAACGAATCAACGCAGCGGCGGCGCAGCAGCGGCTGGCAGCGCCGACCGGCGACGACCTCTGGGAGCTGGTCCTGGGGGCCTCTGAGTTGCGGTGGCTGGTGGAGGTGGCCGTGCGCGAGCAGGAGCCGGCGCTGGTAGCCAAGTGGGCCTTCGGGTTGGCCCAGCGCTTCAATCTTTTCTATCACACCCACCATATCCTCAGCGAAGCTGACGCCGAGAAGAAAGCCTTTCTCTTGCTGCTGGCCGATTTGATCCAACGCCAATTGACGCAGGCGCTGGCGCTGCTGGGGATCGAAATCCCGGAGAAAATGTAAGGTGAAGCCGGCACCCCTGGAGTTCTTTTCCGCGCAGCACGGCATCGACCCGGCGCTGTTGCAGCGCGTGTTGGCGGAAGCGCTGGGGCACGGAGGCGACTTCGCTGACATCTACGTCGAGTTTCGGCAGAGCACTTCCCTGCTGCTGGAGGAGAGCCTGCTGAAGGGGTCGAGCGAGTCAGTGTCGCTGGGCGCCGGGGTGCGAGTGCTTGGGGTGCCGACGGGGTTAGACCGTCTGCTCCAGCAAGCGATCCACCAGCTGTTAGGCCCCATCGATGAACCGACGTTCTCCGCATTCAGTGATGGGTTTCGCCCCGGCAAAAGCGCCCAGCAGGCGGGGCGCCAGGCGCAGCGCTATCAACAGGAAGGGAAAGCTGGGTCGTGGATATGGACTTGGCGAAGTTTTTCGATGCGGTCAAGCACGACAAGTTGCTATCGAAACTGTCCCACCGGATAAAGGATCAACGCCTATTGAGGTTGATCCGGTTCTATCTGCGGGCGGGGCTGAGGGCACAAGGTCTGGGGACGGTGCGGGATAAAGGCAGGCCACAAGGCGGTCCCCGATCACCTTTGTTATCCAATATCGTACTTGATGACTTGGACCAAGAGTTAGCGAGACGAGGCCATGCGTTTTGTCGCTATGCAGACGAGGCTCAGGTGTATGTCAAGACGAAACGGGTGGCGCAAAGGGGGGTAGCCTCCTTGACAGCGTAGGTGAAAGGGCGGCTGCAACTCAAGGTTAACCGAGGAAAAAGCGCGGTTGCGAGCAGCAGCCACAGAGTTTATCTGGGTTATTCATGCATGGCGGGCAGGGACGCGAAACTGCGAGTGCCAAAGGAGACCCGCCAACATCTCAAGGCGAAACTCAAAGCGTTGTTTCGTCAGGGTAGGGGACGCAATCTGGTCCGATTCATGCGGGAGGATTTGAATCCGGTGATCAAGGGCTGGATAAACTACTTGGCCTTGGCGGCGGTGAAAAGATTCGCTGAAGACGTGGACGGCTGGGTCCGGAGGCGGCTACGCCTTATCCTGTGGCGCCGATGGCAGCGGCCGTGGACGAGGCGAAGGACACTGATGGCAGCGGGCCTTCATGAGGAACGGGCGGTGATGTCGGCATTCAACCGACGTGGCCCTCGGTGGAACTCGGCTGCATCGCATATGCATGCGGCGTTCCGAAAGCCGTTCTTTGATGGCCTGGGACTCGTGTCCACGGTCGATGAACTGTTTAAACTTAGCGTGTTTCACTCCAGGAACCGCCTTGGTACGTGAACCGTTCGCCGGGTGGTGTGAGAGCCTAGGGGCCGTGAGGCCCCCGGTTACTCCATCGCCACCGTAAATCAACCACTACCAGAGCTTACTGCGAGTGACTGAACCCTAAGTTCGGTGTTGATTAGCCACTTGCGTATACGATTGGAGTCACCAAACTTACTTAGTTTGCCCCGCGAGTTGAGGAGGATAATAACGAGAGGTCGGTTAGCGATCGTGGTACGCATGAGCAAGCAGTTACCGGCGGCAGCGGTGTATCCAGTCTTGCTCAGCTCGATATCCCATGAGTCTCGATGCACGAGACGGTTCGTGTTTCGAAAGCCGATCAGCTTGTTATCCTCCCAATTGGTAGCGATTACTTTTCGGCTGGTCGTTAAAACTCGAAGCAACCAGTAATCACGGGCAGCGGCAATAAGTTTCGCGAGATCATTTGCGGTGGATACGTTTTCACTGTGTAAGCCAGAGGGGTCAGCGAACCGGCTGTTAATCATCCCTAGTTCCCGAGCTTTCGCGTTCATCGCCGTAATCATTTCATCGCGACCACCTGGGTAGGTGCGGGCGAGGGCCGCCGCAGCCCGATTGTCAGAAGCAGCCAGGGCCACATGTAGCATGTCGAGGCGAGTCAAAACAGTTCCGTAGTGTAGGCGTGATTTGGTGCCCCTTAGGTGATCTCGATCTGCCTGGGTGATCTCTATCTTTTCCGCTAAGGATAGATTGGCGTCGAGTATCACGAGGGCAGTCATAAGTTTAGTGAGTGAGGCGATAGGTCGGGGTTCGTCCGCGTTGCGTTTATGAAGCGTTACGCCCTCACGCTCATCTATAATCAACGCCACCGAAGAACGTAGAAAAAGCCTGTTTGGATTGCCGTGGCGTGCGATTAGCGCCGCGGGCACTATCTGTGTGGGTTGTTGGGCTGGGCTGGTGGTGGGGTTTTGTGCGAAGGCCGGTATTTGAGTAAGTGTGATGGCGATGACCACAACACTTGTGATTTCCTTGACCGCAACTGGCATGCGCATGGATTGGTCCTTGTGGCAAATAGTAATAACAGTGGTCTGAATTATCAAAGTGGCTCGTTAACTTGAAGGCGGTTTCCTTGTAGTCCCGGTATCACTCGGGCCACACGTAAAAAGACGACATAGGACAGGGTGATCCCTGACCTTGGCGCCGTGGGCTTCAAGCGCCTACTCCATGGCAGCCAGGCTCGTCCCACCGATCATTAATCCTGGTACGGGCTTGGGCATGTTCAAGGTGCCCTGAAAGGACTCGGCCGTAACCCTATGATTCCTAGTGTATTTCCCTGTGTGTGCGAAAGCGGCCGCAGTTGTTGATCAAGTTCTTCTCCCCGGTCGGCGACAGGACGTCTATATTTATACGTATAAATAACGGTAGAGAAATGGAGCGATGATGACGGAGAAATCTGCTGCGAAAGACAAGAAAAAAAAACGACAAGAGGCCGCGAGACGCGTAAAAACAGAGCGCCGCGATAAAGGACGCTGGGACCCTAAGGATGAGGACCGTCGGGACGGGTTTGGCCGCCGCCAACAGGACAAGGTCTGGGATCGTATCAACTCCAAATTCGATAAATCGTAGCCTGCATGAGCCCAGCGCGGTTGGCGGTGTAGGCGCCGACTAGTTGTCGTTGTCTTGGAACTTGATACGCCAGTGCGAGCCATCGCAAAAGGGCTTGTTTTTTGAGGCACCGCATCGGCATAGCGTGTAATGCTCAGTGGAGGCGCCCTCGCCCCACGACACATCTTTCAAGTCGATCCCGCCTGTTACCTGGTAGGGGCCGTCCTTGCACACGTAGATAGCAGAATCACGCTCTACATCACGATGCTCGACGGATTCGATCGAATAGCTCAGCGCGCCCGACGGGCATCGCCTAACCGTCTCAATAATTGCATCGACGTCGGCGCCGTCCGGGTTAATCCAGGGCTCTGCCCCCATACGCCACACCGAACCTAGGCCATCCGTACACGCGCCGGCATGCGCACAAATGGCGCGATTGTCGTGAATCGCAATTTTCTTTCCGCTGTACGTAGTGCTCTTATCATTCTTGCTGTCCGATAGATTCTTGCCCGAGAACCCATTCTTAGCATGAGCCCCATCGCAAAACGGCTTGTTTTTTGAGCCACCGCAACGACACAGAGCAGTCGTTTCTTTGGTGTCTAATTGCTGCTCTTTGGAATTGTTCAGGGTAGCCAAATTCTTGACGAGATATGGTCCGTTGTCGGCCATTTCGATTGCAACTAGACGTTGTGCTTTATCCATGCCATGTACCTCCATCGAAATAAAATGACAAAGCGTCTTCGATTTCCAACGTCGCTACAAAAGTTGGACCGGTTGAGTATACAAGAAGCAGCACTATGTCACCCGGTCACGGCCGGTAGGCATCCCCCTAGCGCCTTTCAGTATTATTGCTATGCTTTCAATAATTCGGCTTCTACGACTAATTTGTGATGGTTGACCCCGAGCTACTCAAGAATCTTATACCGCTGCACAACCTGACGGCAGGCAACCTCGAACGACTTGCCAAGCGAGTGCAAGTGGAAGAGTTGCCCACGGGAAGGGTCATCTTCAATGAAGGTGACACCGATGACGATGCGGTTTATCTACTAGAAGGTGGTGTCGAACTGTCATCACACGAAACGACAATGAAACGTGTGGTTCAGGGCGGTACCGAGGAAGCGTCATACGCCCTGGCGTCGACTCGCCCGCGCCCGTTGACGGCAAAAACAACCACAAAGACGAAAATCCTCCGCATCGACAATCGCAAACTTGACCGTGCCGTCGTTCTCGATGAAATGACGAGCACTGTAAGCACCATTTGGGGTGCGGCGGGCAATGAGTTCGGTGGCGGGACGGTATGGTTGGCACAGATGCTTGGTAACAAGATATTTAGCATGCTGCCAAGTGAAAAGATCGCCCCCCTAATGCTGAAGATGCAACCGGTGTCGGTTAAGTCTGGACATATCGTATTCAAGCAGGGTGACCCTGGCGATTATTACTACGTGGTAAAAAAGGGACGATTCAACGTCTCGCATAAAGAAAAGGATGGTAAGGTCAAAATTCTTAAAGAACTGGGGCCGGGCAGTGTTTTCGGTGAACAGTCGCTAATTTCTGGTGATACGCGGAATGCCAGTATTGTTGCTATGGGGGCAGGTACTCTCATGCGCCTATCAAAAGCCGATTTTGAGGAGCTGCTGAAGAAGCCCCTCCTGAGATACGTCGATAATCGGGAGGCGCGCAAGATGGTTAAGGGCGGCGCCGGTCTCCTGGATGTTCGGGCTAGCCACGAATACAAAACGGGTGCGTTGAAAGGCAGTCAAAACTTCCCTATTGATCAGTTACGCGACAAAGCTAACGAGCTCGAGCTTCGCCGCAGATATGTTTTGTGCTGTAAGACGGGCGTTCAAAGCGAGGTTGCGGCTTTTCTGCTAAGGCAGCGTGGATTCGAAGTATTCGTACTTAAAGGGGGGTTGCAAGCTATTCCCAGGAAGGGCTAGGAGCGCGTATAGTGGGCGTCAGCGATAGCGATGGTGCACTTGATGCAAGCCAAAATAGTACCGATAATAAGCCGCATTGGGTCTTCACGTCGACGAAGAGTAAGGCGCATCTATCCAGATCGGCGTATCGCAATGCGAGAAGAACTGGCGCAACGTCGTGGCAGTCAGCGCCGCAAAGACAGTCGTTAGCATTCCCTGTCTATCAGTCAACCCCGATTCTTACGATGAATGAGGTGCCCGAGATCCCGCTTCGGGTGACGACTAGCCGCAAGCTTGCCGACGAGTGGGCATTAGTTCTTGTGGCGGAGGGGCTGTCGCCCAGCGTGTGGGAAGGAACGCAGGGCGTTGTTGTCGGTGTGCCACCAGAAGAGGTCGAACGGGCCACAGACGCTTTGTCGGCTTATGAGAGCGAGAATCCCGTGGTACCGCCGGTGCCCACCGAATGGAGGGGTTCGGCGCCGTTGTACGCAGCACTCGTTTTTTCGATCTTGCTTCTCGATTTTTTCTTTATTACTGATGTCTGGGATTCTGAAATTCGTTGGACTGAAGTCGGCGCCGCGGATGCAGCGCTGATTGTGCAAGGCGAATGGTGGCGTACGGTCACTGCACTGATGTTGCATGCTGATCTCAAGCACGTTTTAGGCAACGTTATTGCCGGTGCTATCTTTTTGCATATTGTATGTCGTGCCATGGGTCCCGGGCTTGGCGGGCTTGCGGTGCTCATGGCAGGCGCTGGCGGCAATCTGGTAAATGCATTCTTTTACGGTTCGCTGCACATCTCCATAGGTGCTTCGACTGCCGTGTTCGGTGCGCTAGGTTTGATGGGTGGCATAGGGGTCGTGCGTCGCCGCCGAGGTGGCGCGCGAGGGCGCCACGTATGGGTGCCGATAGTCGCGGGTTTGGCAATACTCGCCATGCTGGGCACGGCGGGCGAACGGGTGGATCTTTTAGGGCACCTGTTTGGATTTTTGGTCGGTGGCGGCCTAGGTATCGTGATTG
>LXTK01000304.1 GCA_001643475.1 Proteobacteria bacterium SPGG2
GGAACAATCCTTGCCCTGTCGGTCGCCTGTACCATTCCTCGAGCCAAAGATCCACGGGCGAAGCGGACCAAGACAAAGGTCCAGTGGGTGAGGCGATAATAAAGTGAAGGTCCGGTGGACCTTCACCCCGCCGAACGCCCAAGCCACGGACGGCTTGGGCCGGTGCCACAGCGAAGCAGGGACTGCGTAGTGCATGGATTGTCCCGCTGAGCGGGTTCGCCACGGATGGCGAACCCCGGGCTTGCAAGCGCAGCTGGGTGAGCCGGATAAAGAGAACAGTCCAGTGGACTGTTGTCCCGGCGAACGCCGAGCCAGGAGGGCTCGGGCCGGTGCCCAAGCGAAGCAGGGAAAGCGAAGCGCAGGGGCCGAAGCGCAGCAAGGACTTTTTCAGCATCTTCCTAGCACTTGCGTAATGGCGCCGCCTACGTCGGAGGGCGTCGCGAGTACCCGCACACCGGCTTCCTCAAGCGCCTTGCGTTTGGAGTCGTAGGTACCTTTATTACCCATAACTATCGCGCCGGCGTGACCCATGCGTTTGCCGGCGGGCGAGGCACTGCCCGCGACAAATGCGACTACCGGTTTGCGCATGCTGGCGGCATACTCTGCCGCCTCTTCTTCAAACGAGCCGCCAATCTCTCCCACAATAACGACGGCGTCAGTGTGCGTGTCATTGTCTAAATCTTCTAACGCATCGCGGATCGTGGTACCCAGAATCGCATCGCCACCAATACCAATAAAAGCGGATTGTCCAAAGCCCGCGCGCACGAGATTGAGACAGACCAGGGTCCCCAGACTGCCGCTACGCGAAATGGTTCCAATCCGTCCCGGCCGAAAGACGCGATCGTTGAACGCGGGCATGAACCCAACAAAACATTCTCCCGGTGTCGCCAGCCCCGCCGTATTCGGCCCCAGCACACGCACCTTGTTCTCACGGGCTGCGGCCAAGAGATACATCACGTCTTGCACCGGTATGTGTTCGGTGAGGATAACAAGTTTTCTCACACCAGCATCAATCGCGTCCAAAGCGGCGTTGCGCACCGCGAGCGGAGGGATGAATAAAACCGAGACTTCAAAACCTGTCGCTTCCATCGCCTCGCTGGGACTGCCATAGACGGGTACGCCTAGATGTGTGGTGCCGGCTTTCTTTGGATTCACGCCGCCCACAATTTTCGTGCCGTACGCTTGCATGCGCTCAGTCCAAAATGTCGCTTGGCGTCCCGTGATGCCCTGAACAAGCACGCGTTCTTCGCCACGCACGATCATTTCGCCGCCTCGACCGCCGCTCTGACCGCGTCGTCCAGGGCGTCATAGGGTTCGATACCGAGCCGCTCTCGCAGCATCTGCACCGCTTCGTCTTCGCCGGTCCCGTGCACCGTAAAGAAAACGGGAACCTTGGGCTTGAGCATCTCCCACGCCGCCGTGACACCTTCCATCATGACGTCCGTGCGGGCGACGGCCCCGCAGAAATTGATCAAGACACTCTTCACGCGCGGATTAGCCAACACCAGCTCCAGCGCGGGCTTGCCCTTGACGTAGGCATCACCACCGATTTCCAAAAAATTGGCCGGCGCACCTCCGTGATAGCGCACAACATCAAGCGTTGTCATCGTCAACCCGGCACCGTTAGCCAATATCCCCACATCACCATCGAGTTCATAATAGCGTAATCCGAGTTCACAGCTGCGGGCTTCGAGCTCGGTCATGGGCTCTCGTGCGCCACGGTCCGCTAATTCCGGTTGGCGCTGGATGCCCGAATCATCGAGCACAAACTTACAGTCCAGGGCGACAAGATCACCGCCCTCGATCACCGCAAGCGGATTGATCTCGACCAACTCGGCATCGTTGGTACTGTAGACCTGGTAAAGCCTGACCAACAGATCGGCCACCGCACCCGCGTCATCGAACTCCAGGCCTACCAGCATCTGCAGCGCGTTTGCATGATCGAGTCCATGTCTAATATCCACCGACAATTGCCGCAGTCGATCGGCCTTGGTGGCTGCCACTTCTTCGATGTCGATGCCACCTTCGACGGAAAACATCAGCAGCGGACTCTTACTCGCCGGATCGTTGAGAACAGCGGCGTAATACTCGCGCACAATCGGTGCGCGTTGCTCGACCAACACGCGCTCCACCGTGTGTTCGCCAATTAGCATGCCAAGGATTTCCGAAGCCGCGACACGCGCTGAGTCGGCGTCATCAGCGGTTTTGATACCGCCAGCCTTACCGCGTTTACCGGTCGGTACTTGCGCCTTAACCACGACTGGTCCGAGTTCAGTCGCTGCCTGCGCCGCCTGTTCCGGGGTCGTGGCCAGCATGCTGCGCGGCACTTGGATGCCCGCCGCCACGAGCAATGGTTTGGCGGCATGTTCCTCGAAGTTCATGGATGAATCTCTAAAGAGGAGGACTTATTTCCCGTAGCGCGACCAGTAGTCGCCAAATAGCTCTTCTTCGGTCGGCTTGTCTTCCGCGATTACGGTCGAGAGGTGGGTAATGTTGATGAAGTGTCGATAGTTGAGATTCTCGCTGATGCTATTACCACCCCAAGTACCGCAGCCCATACTGAGCGTAAAGTTAAGACCGCTGTTGAATCCGCCACCGTTACCAAATGTATGGGCTTGGTTGACCAACACCCGAACGACGTCGATCTTCTCAGCGAGATAACGGGCGTGGTCCATATTCTGCGTATGAATGCCGCAAGAATGCCCCCTACCGACATAATCGAGGATCGCCTGGATCCGCGCGGCTGCTTTCTCGAAATCACTGGCGCGATAGACTGTCAGCACCAGCGAAAGTTTTTCGTCAGAGAACGGGTGTTTTGGGCCGACACCGGTTTCTTCGACCATAAAGAAACGTGCCGCCTGCGCTGCATCTGGCAATCCCGCTTCACGCGCGAGCACGGCCGCATCCTTGGCAATCACCTTGTGATTCAAACGCCCATCGATCCATAGCGTGTTTTCGATCGCTTTCTTTACTCTAGCGTTGGCAAGATAGCCACCGACGGCCTCTAGCGCCGAGATCGCCTCCTTATAGACATCGTCCAAAATGACAACGGCATTCTCAGACGAACACGACGTAGCGTTGTCGAAGGTCTTTGAGGCACAGATTTTCTCGGCCGCGTCTTTGAGATCGGCACTGCTATCGATAATGACGGGTACATTGCCGGTGCCGACGCCGATCGCCGGTGTGCCACTGCGGTAAGAGTTGCGTACGTTGTTTTGCGAACCCGTCGTGACAACCAAATCACAGGCCTGCATCAACGCGTTGGTCAACGCCTTGTTAACCGGTGCCGGCAACACCTGTACCAGATCCGTCGGCAATCCAATGGTTTCTAGCGCCGAGCGCATAAGCTCAACTGCGCGCGCGGTGGTCGTCCAACCTGCCGGCGACGGCGCGATAATAATCGCGTTACGCCCCTTGATCGCCATCATTGCCTTATTGACTGGCGTGGCCGCCGGATTGGTAGACGGCGTCACGGCACCGACGACGCCCACGGGTTTGGCGTATTTGACGATACCATGGGCCTTGTCTTGTTCAATCACACCCACGGTCTTAACTCGCGACAGGTCGCGCAAGGTACCAAAGGTCTTGCGTTGATTCTTGACGATCTTATCGGCGACGTTACCGAGTCCGGTATCGCGTACGGCTGATTCGGCAAGTTCCTTGGCGTGTTCTGGCTTGCAGAGTGACCACGCCAGCGCGGTGACCGCTTCATCGGTGCGTGCTTGCGTAGCGTGGGCAAACGCCGACAGGGCCGCCCGTGCTCGTGCCACAAGCTCGTTCACCGCGTGGACTTCCGGTGTTCCGGCGGACATCATTTCACCTTGTTTGCCCATCTATCCGCGCAAGACATCGCAGAACAACATCGGATCGACGTTACCACCTGAACATACGACAACTACATTGTTACCACGACAATCGAGTTTACCGCTTAGCACCGCCGCTAACGCAACCGCGCCGCCCGGTTCGACTACCAACTTGAAATGATGGAATGCCGCCACCATGGCCGCTTTCACATCATCGTCGCTGACAACGAGCGCGCCTTTGAGTAAGCGAGAGTTAATATTGAACGCCAATTCACCGGGGGTGGGGACTAGTAGCGCATCGCATATCGATTTTGTTTCCCCATCATTATGTTCGCGCTGTCCGCTTGCCAGCGACCGGGCAGTGTCGTCGAAACCGGCTGGCTCTACCGCATACACATCCGTCGTCGGCGTTTTTTCCGCTAGCGCGATCGCGCACCCGGCGATCAGACCGCCGCCGCCGCAGGGCACCAGCACCGTATCCAAAATTAGGCCAAGCTCGGCGGCACGATCGGCGATTTCAAGGCCAATGGTTCCCTGACCGGCGATAATAGCGGGATCTTCGTAGGACCGGTCGAGGGTAGCGCCGCGCTCATTGGCAATCTGTTGCGCCAACGCCTCTCTGTCTTCGCGATAGCGGTCATACAGGCGCACTTCAGCGCCATAGGCCCGTGTATTGGCCTGCTTAATCGCCGGCGCGTCGGCTGGCATGACGATGACGGCCGGGATGCCCAGTATCTGCGCCGCCGCCGCTATGCCTTGAGCGTGATTACCGGAGGAAAACGCGACCACCCCGCACTTTCGGGCCGTCTGATCGAGTCGCGACAATCGGTTGTAGGCACCACGAAACTTAAACGCGCCCGTACGTTGTAACATCTCAGGTTTAACTAAGAGTCGCCCGCCGAGCTGTGTATTGAGCGCCGGTGATTCGAGCAGCGGCGTCACTACCGCGTGGTCGCGTATACAGCGCGCTGCGTCGAGCACGTCGGCGAAGCTCGGCGCTGCCGGCTGCACATCGATGCTTGACGTAGCGCCAGGCACCATGGCCAATCAAGCCTTCACGCCAAGACCGCGGCGCGCACCAACGGTCGACAACAATAAGATGCCCAGGGCGAGGAACTGGAACGGTATGCGCAACAACTGGGTAACGGTTTTTACCTCAAGATAGCCAAGCACGAAGATGGCGATATTGGCGAAGAACATGGCCGCGAACACCACATACACCAGTTCCGAACTGTTGGTAAACACCAAGGGTCCCGGTTCCATGTCGTGCATCTGGAACACACCAATCATCATGGCGGTGAGCGCCCCACCGGGCAGCCCCAGGGATAGCAGCGGAATCATGGCGGCGCCGGTGGCGGCATTGTTGGCAGTCTCCGATGCGACCACGCCCTCTAGGCAGCCGGTGCCGAACTTCTCCGGTGTTCTCGACCAACGCACCGCCTCGTTATAGCTCAAGAACGCGGCCAAGGTCGCGCCGATACCGGGCAGGATGCCAGCGAAAAACCCCAATAGCACCGATCGCAGTACTGCGATCTTAAGCCGCCAAAACTCGAGCAGGCTAGGCAGCTTGGTACTAAAGGCAGGCATCTGAAAGACACCGACCACGCGCTTTTCGGCCTGCACAAACACCTCGGATACCGCAAAGAAACCCAGGATCAGTGGAATGAAATGGATACCGGCGAGCAAATAGACAAAACCAAACTCGTAGCGCTCCATGCCGGCGACCGGGTCAAGCCCGACGGTGGCAACCATGAGGCCGAGTAATATCGACAACCATCCTTTCCACAACGTCCTAGCCCCTACCGACGATGCAACCGCAATACCGAGAAACACGAGCGCAAATATCTCCGGCGGACCGAATGCCCTAATCGCCCAATCCGCCAAAAGCGGCGTAAATGCGATCATGAGTAACACAGAACAGGTCCCACCCAATGATGAACACAGCACAGCAGCACCAATGGCCTTACCGGCCTCGCCTTTCTGGGTCATCGGGTAACCGTCGAAGGCAGTGGGCGCGTTTTCGGGTGAACCGGGGATGTTGAACAGGATCGCAGTGACCGCACCCCCATAGGTACCTGAACAATAGAGCACGGAGTAGAACATAATCGCGTCGGATGCGCTGAGGATGCCTGAAAACGGCAGAAAGATAGCGCCCAAGGTAAGCATATTCACGCCAGGAATGGCGCCAAATAACATACCGCCAATCAGTCCGGCGAAGAATATGCCGACGCTCAAGGGATTGCCAAAGAGCGTTAATGCCCCACCTATTAACTGTTCCAGCATTGGTGTGCTCCGATGCTCGCTAGCGGATCAACACGATCAGCCAGTTGCTGAAATCATAAAAGCCGGGCCAATAGCCGACCGGCAGGCCAACGTACAAAAACCGCGTAAACACGATCGTCAGGACGGCCCAGATCGCGATGGGAACGATCACCAGCCACTTAACGCGGCGTTCACCGATAAGATATAGATAGCCGGCGAGGAAAAGGGGGGTTGTGAAATAATAGCCCGTGTAGTTGAGCAGACTCGCATAGACTATCGGCAAGGCCAATGT
>LXTK01000093.1 GCA_001643475.1 Proteobacteria bacterium SPGG2
TGTCGCTGAGCCAGAGCTCGTAGGCACTGCGCGCGGATACGGCGATGTGCACACCCTCGCGGTCTACCTCATCGATGCTCTGGATCGGCGATCCCGCCGGTAACAAGTACGTGGCCTCGATCTCCACGTAAGCTGCGGTGAAAGCGATGTGCTTCGCGCGTTCGGGTTCGGCGCCGATGTTGCCGATGTCCCAGACATCTTTCACGGCGGCGTCCGCCAGCTCGCCCGGGGTCTTGAACGGTACGAAATTGACTGGAACGCCTAGGCGGTCGGCCACTGCCCGGGCCATGTCGGGGGAGACACCGTCCGGATCGCCCTCCGGGGTCTCTCCGGTGACCAACAGGAAGTTGGACATGTTGATGCCGGCGCGAAGAACGCCGGTGGGAGCGAGTTCGGTACGTGCTTGCTCGAGCATGGGTATCGAATCCTGGTGTAGGAGACCGATACCGTATTACCGATCCGGGGCAGAGTCCAGATCAGGCCGCGAATGTTCACAAACGACCCCAACCAGACATTCAAGATCGCGATACTTCGGTTCCGTTTGCTGATTTTACCTATATATCGAGGGCGCAGATTTGTTGCAAAATTACACTACTGCAGAGACACGAGGAGTGAATTGTGAGTATTCAACCCACCGACCTGCAACAAGCGGCTATCGAGCGACCGGCGTCGCTTGCGCGACCCTCGGAATGTTGCGAACCAGTGCTTTCGGTCCGAAGAGGTCAATGTTAGCGAAGTCAGAACCAAAAGGAGGGGATTAAAATGACCAAGTACCGCAACGCACTTCCACAACTTTCAGGCGAGCTATTCCTGACGGATGCGGGACTCGAGACCGATTTGATCTTCAATCATGGGATCGAGATTCGGGAATTTGCGGCCCATACCCTGCTGCCCGACACAGCGGGCCGAGAGGCGCTGGCGAGCTATTTTCGAGGCTTCTTGTCGCTCGCGCGCGAGACAGGGACGGGTTTTATTCTTGATAGCCAAACCTGGAAGGCGCACATGCATTGGGCCGAGGATCTCGGCGCTAGCGAGAATGAGCTGCGCGCGGCCAACAGCGAGGCCATTGCGTTTATCGCGCGATTGCGCGATGAGTTCTCTACGAACACCAAGCCCATCGTCTTGAACGGTGTTATCGGTCCGCGCGGTGACGCCTATGCGCCCGAGGTGGAAGTGGCGGCGGATGAGGCCGAGCGCTACCACGCCAAGCAGCTCGGTTGGCTGGCGCAGACCGACATCGACATGGTGACGGCGCTGACGTTCACCCAATCGGACGAGGCCATCGGCGTCGTGCGTGCCGCCCGCAAGGCCGGATTACCCGTCGTSRTGTCGTTYACGGTGGAGACGGATGGCAAGCTGCCGACGGGGCAACCSTTGAACGARGCGATCGACGCCGTCGACRAAGCAACCGATKCCGGTGCGGCCTAYTTCATGGTGAACTGCGCCCACCCCGATCATTTYTCGCAYGTCCTCGAGGACGCCGATTGGGCGCGCCGCATCCGCGGCATACGCTGCAACGCCTCGCGTARGAGTCATGCGGAACTCGACGASKNNGWGACCCNNTCGASSWTGGYGRYCMGKWCRAGSYKRKCRRWSMGWASAWGSCGWKSMWAGCGAAGATGCCGTGGCTTAATATCGTCGGTGGCTGCTGTGGCTCGGATCTACGTCACGTGACGCACATCGCCCGCACTCTAGCCGCCTGAGGGGTCTTTGAAATGGGCTGTGACAATATCCAACTCTTGACCCGTGCGTGGCTACTCTTTTCGAGATTCTGTGCAAGTTTTCGAGGGTGCCAAGTAAAGCTCTAGAGATATCGTTTTCAATCGGGGGTCTTCGAGAATATGAACTTCGACCTAATGGTTGCGATCACAAGTCTCCCTACGTTCAATAGAGACCGATTTTGGCACGTTGATCCCCAATCGCACTTCGTCGTCTTTGAGCGCCAATATGGTTATTTCGATATCCTCACCGATGTACAGCGTCTCGCCGAGACGCCTAATAATGATCTGCATCATGTCGCACCTCCATTTAGGCGACTTACCCACGCAAAAAAGTCGTGGCCCGTGTTGCGCACGAGCCGGTATTCTTCTTATCCGTGTTCCTATTTTGGAGTGCCTATTGCAGGCACGATATGAGGGTCCTTCCGCGGACCGCTTATTGTGTTTGGTCGATGAGCAGGTGTCAAATGCGAAGTGGTGACGTGCGAAGAGGACCTAGATGATCCAATTAATCTGGCGTTGCCAGCTATTGGTTACCACCCAACTGTGCCAACATCATCGAGCTGTGCTGGCGCGCAACTTCAAGCGAACGACGCGCCATCTCCAGGTTGTGCTCTGCCTCATCGAATTGCGTCTCGGTACCGAGACCCCGATGCTTGATTCTGGTCTGGCGATTGTATACTCGGGTGAGAAACCGAATACGTTCCTTGGCAGCGTTGATTTCGATTTGTCCTTGCTGATAGTGCGTTGGCAAGGATTCGATTTGCTGACGCACGTTCACAAGCTCAGCCTGAGCGCCGGCCAACGCAATCTTGGCCGGTTGTGGGTCGACCCTGAACAAGAGTTCACGCGCCTTTACGCGCTGATTGTTTTCGGCACGAACCTCTATGACGCGTCCATCGATATCCGTGCTTATCGAGACCAGCTTGGCCTTGATGTAGGCATTTTGCGTGCTGACGTAGCGCCCGCCGGCGGCATAAAAGTAAGCTGCCAAGCCTAAGGCAATGACCGGCACGACTACCAAGAGGACGACGCGATTGGCTATTCGTGACATTCATTAGGTAGCCCTTGTAGGTGGTGTAACCTTGCGCGCTACCGTGTAAAGGTCCTTACGCACAAACCCTCCTCAATATGACTAATGCATAGCGGCTAAATAGCTCTATTTATAAGGCTTGACAAGTCATTCAAATTCATCGTATTAATTAGTCTGAGTAATGGGTGGCTGAGTCATGAGTCGATATCTTCCCTCGCCGATTGCCCAGCGATCCTTTGAAGCGGCGGCCCGGCATTTGAGCTTCACGCGCGCGGCCAATGAGTTGAACGTCACCCAAGCCGCCATCAGTCATCAGGTCAAAAGCCTCGAGGATCATCTGCGGGGCCGCCTGTTTGTTCGTCTAACCCGAAAATTGCTGCTGACAAATGATGGTCAGGCGCTCTATTCGGTGGTTAGTGAGGCGTTTGACCGCATCGGCGATGTCGCCGATAAACTACGTTCCGGAACCGGCAATGAAACTTTGACTGTCAGTCTAACCCCTTATTTCGCGGCCAAATGGCTGACTCATAGACTAGGCCGCTTTTGGAGTCGGTATCCGAATATTGATCTTCGGTTACACCATTCTCGCCAACCGGTGCAATTCGACCAAGCCGAGATGGACATGGTAATTAGCTGGGGGCGGGATGAGTGGCCGGGTCTTGCCGCCACCATGCTGCTTCGCTCACGAGTCATTCCGGTATGCAGTCCAATGTTAATGAAAGGCAAACCACCGCTTCGTACCCCGGCTGATCTAAACAACCATACCCTATTGCATGAAGGTGACTACGAGCTTTGGACTCAATGGTTGCAAGCGGTTGGGGTTGAGGGTGTTAACGTCAGACGCGGCTCGACCATAGATGATCCTAACATCGTGTTGCAAGCGGCAATCGATGGGCAAGGAATTGCCCTCGGCGCGGATGCGTTACTCGGCGAGGAACTGTCAAGCGGGCGCCTTGTGATGCCTTTCGACCCATCTATATCAACTGATCTATCGTACTATGCAATCTATCCGAAAACAGCTCTCGAGCGCCCCAAGGTAAAGGCGTTTTATGAATGGCTACTGGCAGAGGCAGAATACAGTGACACATACGCAACCGCGAGGCGTGGATGACTAGGAGCACTTCCTACAATGTGATCGATACTGGCGACGGTGTGCCGGTAAAGGCGTGGACCAAAGGCGTACCCTTCGAAGACCAAGCCCGCACACAAGTGCTTAATGTCGCCCGCCTGCCATTCATTCACAAATGGGTGGCGGTGATGCCGGACGTGCATGCGGGTAAAGGCGCGACTATTGGTAGCGTAATTCCCACGGTTGGCGCCATCATTCCGGCCGCGGTTGGCGTTGACATCGGCTGCGGCATGATGGCGGTCAAGACGAATTTAGCGGCTGATAAGCTGCCCGATAACTTGGCGCCGATACGGGCTGCGATTGAAAAGGCGGTACCGCACGGACGTACCCAGCGTGGTGGGCGTAACGACCGTGGTGCCTGGGGCAAGATTCCAACCAAGGTCGCCGCCGCCTGGCAAACATTGGCTGATGAGTTTGACGTGATTGCAGCCAAGCATCCAGCGGTTGCGCGGGCGAACCATGTAAATCATCTAGGTACGCTTGGTACGGGCAACCATTTTGTCGAGGTGTGTCTGGACGAAACGGATACGGTTTGGTTTATGTTGCACAGCGGCTCGCGTGGTGTCGGCAATCGCATTGGCACCTACTTTATCGAACTTGCAAAGAAGGATATGCAAAAGTGGTTAATCAATCTCCCGGATAAAGACCTTGCCTATCTGCCGGAAGGTACGGATCATTTTGATGACTATACACAAGCGGTTGATTGGGCCCAACGTTTTGCCCGGACCAACCGAGTGCTCATGATGGAACATCTTATCGCCGCGGTTCGCGATAAGCTGCCGGTTGCATTCGATGCCCAGGTGGAGGCCGTGAACTGCCATCATAACTATGTGGCGCGCGAACACCACTACGGTAAGAATGTTTGGGTGACCCGCAAGGGCGCAGTAAGCGCGCGTGCAGGGGAGTTGGGTATTATTCCTGGCAGTATGGGTGCGCGTTCCTACGTTGTGCGTGGCTTTGGCAATGCTGAAAGTTTCCATAGCTGTAGCCACGGGGCGGGGCGCGCGATGTCACGCACCGAGGCGCGCCGGCGCTTCACCGTGGATGACCATATTGCGGCAACACAAGGGGTGGAGTGTCGTAAAGATGCGGAAGTGATCGATGAGACGCCAGCGGCTTACAAGTCTATCGATCTAGTGATGCAAGCACAGCGTGATCTTGTCGAGGTTGTACACACGCTGCGTCAGGTTGTGTGTGTAAAGGGCTAGGTCTATGTTCTGCGCTCCTCATTTTTTCCGAACCGCCTCATTGTAGACCTGACGCCAAAATTTCCTTTGTACCGCGTTTTTATTCGGATTTCGTTTTCGCTTGGTGGATTTCGCGGCCTTATGGTAATTGGCACAGGCGATTATTTCCAAAGGGTTTATTTTTAGTAGGCGCGCAAGCTTAACGGCTGCCTCATCATTGAGATGACTAATATCGTTATACCAATTGAAGACATGATTTGGTGGAACGCCAAGCTTTTGGCTGAGCGCAGTGTCGGTGGCGAGATTGTATTGGCGTTTCACCTCGTTTAGGTAGCGAGCTATATTCTTCAAGAGCGCTGTAATCCTGTTTTGTGTTGCGCTAAGTATACGGGGTGTTCAAACTTGGATAATTAGATAGGCGATTTATATTTGTGTCTTTCAAATTCTTGAAGTAAATTACGAGTCAGTCGATGAAGGACCCGCAATTTAGGCATTTAGCCAGTTGGGCGAACGCGAGATTTGTTGGTTTGTGGCAGATCTGCACTGTGAGGGTGGGAAGTTCAGTGACGCGGCCATCGCAGCCCACGATCGTGCCTTGGAAGCACCGGGCGGACTTGGGCCGGCCGCTAAGCTTGGGCGAGGATGAGAAAGAGAACTCAATCCATCAATCCATCATTGCGAATACGGTTTCGCTCGGCTGCGATATGGGCATCGGTCACTTTACCGTAGAGTTCCTGGATGCGGTGCTGACTACCAATCATGCCTGGCCTTTCGGCAAACGACATAATCAAAAGCAGGCGATCGGTGTCGCCAGTGTTCTCCGTGACCCGATGCAGTGAAAAGCGACCGAGAAACAGTTGCAGGTCTCCTGGATTAAGGTCGAGCCTGACGGTTTTAGTGTCATCTCCCTTTAATACACAGCTGACCGCGTCATAGTTTTCATCCTCGGCGGATCGAAGATTAGGTACGTACTCGAAGTGACCGCCGGAGGTAGCGGGTTTCAGCAGCATCGTGATCGTGAACTCATTGGTGTCGAAGTGCCAATTGAAACAGTTACCAGACTTGCTGACGTTCACGATCATGTTCGACACAGGATCATCGTAAATGTAAAGGGTTTCCTTGCCCAGACAATCGGCGATAAATCGGGTGAGCGGCGGCCAGTAATAGAGCCGCCTGGCGGCCGTATTGTCATCAAAGTGATCGCTGGTGACAAAACCGTTAGTACGCTCCAAAAAGATACGCTGGGGATGATCTGGGGGTAGCGAGGGGTCGTCGCTGGAAAAATAGACGTTCGTTTTTTTGCTCTTAGAGAAATAGGCAAGCGGCTTTCGTTCTTCGACCTCGGTTAACAGGCGCTCGAGACCATACGGACTAATAAAGCCATTTAACACGGCGCAGCCGTCGCCAGCTAGTGCCTTACGACATTTCTCGATAACACGACGACGCTCAGGGTGTTCCAGATTGTCGATCGGATACCGTTGGTGGTCGATAAGGGTACGGCAGAGCGTAGTTTCATTTTTGTCTGACATCACGGTCGTTTTCGACTTCTACATCTCAAAGTATATCCACCACTATAGCGGCAATCCAACAGTTGGAATCGTTGATATGTTATTGTTTTGGCGGAACGAGTTGATTAAACAGGCTAGACAGTCGGTTGTAAAAGCCTTCGGTATGGAGCGAATCCGGAAACTGTAGTAGTTCATAGTCGAAATGATGGCAGAGCTCGTGCAACAAAGTGCGGAGGAAGGTTCTGAAGGCAACGATTTTTTTACGTTCCGCCGTACGTATCCATAGTCGAATGTTTGCTTGTCGCCCCGCTTCTCGGGTGTATAGTCCGTGTAATTCACTCGTCTCATCGTGGGGTCGTACCGCAAGCACGTCGACGCGTGCTTTCGGTACTTTTAGATCACTGGTCATGCTATCCGCGATACGCTGACACAATGATCGTGCGAGCTGTTTGTTCTCCGTCTTGAGGGCTTTCTCGAGTTTGACCACAAGCGGACGAAGTGGAACTGCCTGTGGCAATCGGATCGAATGGATTTCATCGCTGCGGTGATAGATGCGTTTTTTGGCGGTGGACAGGCGGTTGTAATAGGCAAAGGCCACAAAGCACTCCAGCGGTAGGTCCGGCACTATTGTACCTTTACTCTGGGGTCAGCGCGTGGGTCGACATCGCTTGACTGAGACCTGACAATTGCCTATTGATTATCGGTATGTATTTGTTGTGCAAGAGAAAAAAGTTGCTGTAGCTGAGTTATTTACCGCGGCACAGTGTTCGCCCAGTGGCATGCAAAGCCGATATTTTGGAACAAGCGGCCGAATCATGACAATTAAGCAAGTCTGTTTGTTTTTGGTGGCGTGCCTAGTGGCCACGGTTAGCGTCGCGGCTGAGCAGCAAAATTCCTTTCCGCGTCCACCGGAACTCGAACCAGATATTCGATTTTGGACCCGCGTCTATACGGAGGTCGATACGAGCGGCGGTCTAGTCCACGACGCGCGCCATCTTAATGTGGTCTACGAAGTTGTTCGCTTTCGAGAGAACTCCAGCCGACGAGCACGGAGGCAGCTTATCAAAAAGGCCAAGCGACGCTATCGGCACATTCTTCTTAAGCTTGCCCGGGGACAACGTCAAAATCTAAGCGCAGAAGAACAACGGGTGCTGGCGCTATGGCCGGCGGATGTCGATAAGCGTACCTTACGTTCAGCCGCACGCCACCTGCGCTTCCAGCTGGGACAAGCAGATAAGTTTCGGGCCGGACTGATTCGATCGGGGGCCTGGGCGAATCACATAGAGAATACGCTATCCGAGCTTGATCTGCCGGCCGAGATCATAGCGCTGCCACACGTAGAATCTTCTTATAATCCTCGCGCGTACTCAAACGTCGGCGCGGCCGGGCTTTGGCAATTCACGCGTTCTACCGGCCGTCGGTATCTGCGTATTGATAGTGCCGTCGACGAACGCATGGATCCCTTCAAGGCAACCGTCGCAGCCGCGCGCTTACTCAAGAACAACCGAGCGGTAACCGGTAGCTGGCCGTTGGCGATGACCGGCTACAATCACGGCGCTGCCGGGATGCGCCGCGCCGCACGCACACTTGGTACCACCGATATCGTCACGGTTGTGAGGCGTTACCGGAGCCGCACCTTTGGTTTCGCCTCGCGTAACTTTTATGTCGCATTCTTGGCCGCGGTCGATGTCCATTACAATGCCGAGAAGTATTTCGGCAGACTTGAGCGTGATCAACCAGCAGAGAGCAAAACCGTTAAAGTACCCGCGTATATGACTGTGGGTACACTGTCACGGGTACTCGGCATCGATCGTGCGACGTTACGAGCACACAATCTTGCGTTGCGGCCTGCGGTTTGGAACGGTAACAAGCACGTTCCCCGAGGTTACGAATTACGCATTCCGGCTAACGAAGCCTTGGGTTCCGCAGAAGCGGCACTCGCAGCCATTGCGCCCAAGGATCGGTACCGCAAGCAGAAGCGCGACCACTTCTATAAGGTGCGCACGGGTGACACGTTGGGTGGCATCGCAGCGCGTGTTGGAGTGGGTGTTGATGATCTCATGGCCGCAAACAATCTGAGGAGTCGTCATCGCATTCGCATAGGGCAGGTCCTTCGCTTACCCGGGCCCGACACAAAATCTAAGATCACGCTCGCATCTGTACGCCCGCCTTCCGGAGTGCGTTTATCGATACCCGCCGATGGTTTTTACACGGTACAGTCGGGTGATACGTTGTCATTGATAGCCGGTCGATTCGCGATCGATGAACAGCAGTTGGTTCGCTTGAATCAATTTAGTAACAAACACCGTATCTATCCTGGGCAGGTCCTGAGGTTGACGGAGAGCGCGGTGGCTAGCGCCGAATCAGCCGCAAGTGCTGTCAGCGAGCCAACCGCTGAGGTAGAGACTGGCGCTGGTAGCCAAAGCGCGTCTGAACCGACCGAGGTTACCATGGCCGAGAAAACCGGCACCTTCCTAGTGGCGCAAGCGCAGGCAACCCTGGCCGCCGATCCCAGCGACTACTCCGTCTCGGACGGTCAGACCATTGAGGTTCAGGCAGCAGAAACACTCGGTCATTATGCAGAGTGGCTGGGTCTTCGCGCGAGCCGGTTGCGTGAACTCAATGATATGCGCTACCGGAAACCCGTGGTGATTGGTCAGCGGCTGCGGCTCGACTTCTCGCGGGCGAGCATAGAAGACTTTGAGCAACGTCGTCTCGCTTATCATCGTGCTTTGCAAGACGAGTTCTTTGCACAGTTTCGAATAGTGGGCACACAAACACACACGGTGCGACGCGGGGACTCGTTATGGATCTTGTCACAGCGCACCTATGATGTTCCGATCTGGCTGCTACGCCAATACAACCCTGATCTGGATTTCAATACGGTGCTTCCTGGCACCGCCGTCACCATCCCATTAATGCAGGACCGAGCGGAGCCAGCTCCGCCCCACGTGTCGATCCAGTGCTGTGGTACACAGGCTAGGTCAGCCACGAACTTATTGACATTGTCCTACTAGCGAGTTGTTCGGCTTGCGATTTCGACGAGCTGAACGACGCTGACCATGCCCAAATATCTCTCAGAGCGCCAGCTTCATGACTACCAGACTAACGGTTGTATCTTCCCGCTGACGATTATGTCGGTGGAGGGTGCTCGACACCACCGTAGCAGACTGGAGACGGTCGAAGCCGAACACGGCAGTATGCATTATCTGGTGAAGCCGTATTTGGTTCTCAGCTCGACGGCAGAAATCGGTCGTAACCCGATATTATTGGATGCGGTTGAAGATATTCTCGGTCCAGACATCCTGATGTGGGATAGTGCCTATGTCATTAAGGAACCGCATGATTCTCACTATGTGAGTTGGCACCAGGACTTGATGTACTGGGGATTGAATTCTGATCGATTGGTAAGCGCCTGGGTGGCCCTAACAAAAAGCAATCCGCAGAATGGATGCATGAAGTTCATATCTGGGTCACATAGTGGCGGCAAGATTGAGCACCGGGATACCTATGCGGCCGACAACATCCTCCATCGCGGTCAAGAACTTGCAGTTGCGATCGATGAAACCGAGGCGGTGGATATCGTGTTAGAACCTGGTCAAGTATCGTTGCACCATGGGTGGGTATTTCATGCCTCCAACCCTAATCCTTCTAACGACCGCCGTATTGGTCTTACTTTTCAGTATGTGTCACCCAGCGTGCGACAGATGTTTAGTCCCAACGAAAGTGCGACGCTTGTTCGCGGGGTCGACAATTATGGCCATTTCCAGCCTGAGCCACACTGCGAAAGTGACTTTTCGCCTGAAGGGGTGGCATTTCAGAAGAAAGTGCAGGCGCTGAAACACGCCGTATTCGACAGAGCCTGACAATGCTGTCGGTATCACGACGAACCACCACAGGGCCAGGCATCTTCCAATGCCCTGAATATTAACTCCACCGCGTCTTTGTCTAGCGAATTCGCATTTTTCTTAAGATATTTCACGATAATGCGCTTTGTTTGTGTGATGTCGGCGTTTTCTAGAAGGCGATAGGATGTTCTTCCGGTGCCAACCGATAGAGCATGCCCCGCCGCTGATGAATGCGAGGCAGTGTGTCTCTGGGATGGTCAATCGTGAGAGGTATATCTCCAACAAGTCGGCGCCACTGAGGATCTGATTTGTGTGTCCGGATATTGGCAAAATACTCAAATTGCCCATCAGCAGACAAGTCAAAGCGTCTTATTCTTTCGTGTGTCGATCATCGCCGCCTCCTTCTTGGCTCACATGCAGTGGCTTATTACAGAAGCTTCTGGGTAAGGCGCTCGAGGGTGGCGGTTAGATTCGGGCTCAGGCTCATCACTATGTGCAATGGGTCTTCTTTCAAGGATCGCATGCGTCTGGTTGCATTCTTTATTGTGTAACGGTGGATATCGAGTTTCGAAGTGACTTCTGACCACTTAAGTGGCATGGATACAGGCGCCTTCGGCAATGGACGCACACTGAACGGTGACACCAGCAAGCGGCCATGCCCGTTTTGCAGATAATCGATGTATACACGCCCCTCGCGCCCTGATACCGCCCGTGTCACGGTGGCAATTTCTGACAGCTTGGCCACGACTACCCGGGCCAGCAACTCGCCTAGAGATCTCGACTGTTCGTAGGTGTAGCGGTGCCCGAGGGGTACAAGTACGTGCAGTCCAGTGGAGCCGCTGGTCTTAACGAAGCATGGAAGTTCGATTTGTTTGCAAAGGGCGCGAATCCTTTTCGCTATTTTCACCACATGTTTAAACGGGGCGCCCTTGGGATCGAGATCTAGAATGCACCAATCGGGTTGCTCGAGGGTTGTCGTACGACTTGACCAGACGTGCAGAGGAATGGTCCCCATGTTGATGATATACAGCAACGACTCCAGATCCTCGGCAATGAAATAGCCGATCTCGCGTTGTGCATGCTTGCTCCACATACGCTCGACGCGAATCCAGTCCGGGACAAAACTCGGTGCATCCTTCTGGAAGAAGGATTTGCCGTCAATGCCGTCTGGGTAACGTGTCAGCACGACCGGGCGATCTTTGAGATAGGGCAGCAGCCACTCAGATATGCCCTCATAGTATGCAATGAGATCGCCCTTGGTGTAGTCGTCGTCGGGCCAAAAGAGTTTATCTTTGTTGGTAAAGTTGACCACCTTGTCTGCGGCTACCGGTGCCGTGATCGTCGTCGGTTCGGGTAGGCCCTGCTTGGGTTGCCACACACACTCTCGAGTCGGTTTGTCCTTCCGCAGTCGCAGAAAGACCGGCTGTCGGAGCGCGCCATCTGGTGTCCGCTCCTTGAATTTGATCTCTGCGACAAGCTCAGATTGAACCCAGTGCGTGTTGCTTTCATCGGGGGCGTCACGCGGTGGGTCGGCCCGGCTAACGGCGCCAAGTTGTGCGCCGATCTCGGTCAAATCTCGCTTAGTAAAACCAGTACCGACGCGACCAGCGTAGACAAACTCATCGTCGACACACTGCGCTAATAGTAGCGCACCGAAACCGGGTTGCGAACCTTTAGGGTTGGTGTAGCCGACGACGGCGAAATCGTCCGTATGTTCTACACTGATCTTTATCCAGCCTGAGGATCGACCCCCTTGGTAGCGTGAATCAGCTTTCTTTGCGACCATACCTTCGAGCCCCAGCGCTTGTGCTTGCGCGTACAGGGCCTCGCCGTGCTCTTCGATATGATCCGAATACCGAACTGGGCCCACCGATGGCAGCAGTTCTTTGAGCAACGCCTTTCTGGTATGTAGCGGAAGCCCTCGTAAGTCATAATTATTGAAAGCGATCAAGTCGAACAAATAGAGTGTCGCTGGCAGTTCAACGGCGGCACGCTGAACGTCGACACGTCGGGTCAGGCGACCCCGTTTTTGCAATTGACTAAAACTGGGCAAGCCCTGCGCATCGTGCACAATGGCCTCACCATCCATGACGACGTATTGAAATGGCAGCGCACGGACTGCATCGGCGATCTCGGGAAAGGTCGACGTCAAATCGTTACCGGCGCGAGAAAACAATTGGACCTTGTCGCGTTCATGACTAACTATGAGCCGGTAGCCGTCATACTTTATTTCAAATAGCCA
>LXTK01000076.1 GCA_001643475.1 Proteobacteria bacterium SPGG2
GTCAATTTCCATCGGCGACGGGCCGCCGGTGAGAACCACGCACATGCCATAGTTCTCCGCGGCGTAGTCTGCGACCTTGGCATAGCCTTGAGTGTTCCAATTGCGCCAGTTACGTTTGCGCATGTTGCTGCACGGGTTTATCGCGAGGATAGGCTGGTCATTAGGCAACTGCTGTTGGGCGCAAAAGTTCTGCGCGTTTGCAGGTATGGGGATATCCCAGCGCAATCCACGCTCCCCGATGCCTATAGCTCCAAGGAACTGGAAGGCACAGTCTTGTACATGCACTCGAACTTCTCCGTTGATTCGGTGGTTAGTGAACAACCACTGATAATCTCTGGTGCGGGCTTTGTCGAAACCCACCCGAACGGGTGTCTTGACGAGCAGGCTGGCGATGCTGGCTCGCATAGCGGGCTGCATTTGCAACAACAAATCGAAACGACGGCGTCGGATGCAGCGACGCAGGTCACGATAAGCGCGCCAACCTTTAGCCTTGTCGAAGATAATAAACTCGATTCCCGGTATATCCCCAACCAATGTGGCCTCTATCTTGCCAATCACCCATGTAAGCTTTGTCTCGGGCCAGTGAGATTGCAGCGTGCGCACCACCGGGACGGTATGGCACACATCTCCGATGGCGGAAAGCCGAACGATGCATATACTTTCTGGCGGCGATGTAAGTGGTAATCTCATATGTCAATGAATGCCTGTGAAGACCGGTTTGAGCACCAGCGCATCTTGTATGATGGGGATGCCATTGGCAAACCAGAGGATATCAGTTTTGAGCCGAGCAACTGGGCCGCCAAGGGTGCCTTGGTCGGCGAAGCGCGCGGTCGTGGTTACACTTATTTTGTTAAAACGGGGAATAGTGATTGGGTCCTTCGTCACTACCAGCGTGGCGGTATGCTGGCCGGTATTTTGAGGGACAACTACTTATGGACAGGTATAGATCATACAAGGGCCTGGAAGGAATGGCGGATGCTAGCGCAGTTATGGCAAGTGGGACTACCTGTTCCGCGCCCGGTCGCGGCCCGCGTGTTGCGGCACGGTCTCATGTATAAGGCAGACATAATTACGCAGCGGCTGCTGGGTACGCATACATTGGCTGAGTTACTCAGCCAAAACGTGCTCGATGCCCGACACTGGGAACTTGTTGGTACCTGTATTCGAAGGTTTCACGATGCCAATATTTATCACGCAGACCTTAATGCCCATAACCTTTTGTTGTCGAAGGATGGTAGGGTCTATCTGATCGATTTCGATAGAAGCGAGGTACGCGCCGAGTCGAAATCCTGGAAAGATCAAAACCTAGCACGGTTGCATCGTTCGCTCACCAAACTGCGATCTTTAAGGGACAACTTTCATTTCTCAGAGAAAGATTGGCTGATGCTTCACGACGGCTACGGCACGGCGCGTTAGTCATAAGAGAGATTGCACCGAGCTTCGATTTCATCCACGTAGCGTTCGGCAACGTCCTGGTATTGTTGCACGAGCGATTGTGCACGCGCCCCCACTTCATCACGTTCCTCTTTCGACTCTAACAGTCGCGCGAGACAAGCTTTTAGCTCCTCGTCGTCTGAAATCTGTATCGCCGCCCCGTGTGCCAACAACACCTCACTCTCATCCAAGAAGTTATCCATGTGTGGGCCAAAGACAATCGTTTTGCCCAGGCGGGCCGGCTCGAGAATGTTATGACCTCCGCTGCGAACTAGCGACCCACCCATAAAGACCAAATCGGCACTCGCCATAAACATGGTTAGCTCCCCAACCGTGTCTACGATATACACCTCCGTTTGACTACTGACAGGGTCATTTCTGCTGCGAACCGCAATATTATCGCTCAAGGGTTGAAGTTGCTTGAGAATATCCGTAAGCCGATCGGGATGCCGGGGTGCGATTACCAGTAAATGGCGCCGTTGCTGCGTCTTCCACAACTTTAAGATTCGTAGCTCTTCATTATCGTGAGTCGAAGCCATCAGTACATAGGGGCGAGAAATAACTGGTTGTGCAGATGTTTCGTTTGCTGCGGCAGCAAACTTAATGTTACCGATTACTTTTACGCGATCCGGTGACGCTCCTAGCGCCACAAAGCCATCTTTGTCGGTAGCGGAGCGTGCAAGAATCATGTCCACGCTTGCCAGGGTTGTCGCATAGAAGTGGTGCAGCAAATGTTGTGCATTCAAAGTTCGCGATGACAGCCTACCGTTAATAAGCAACACCGCGATGTTCATGGTGCTGCAAGTACGATAAAGGTTAAGCCACAACTCGGTTTCCATGATGAGTGCGCAGGCGGGTTTGATTTGTCGCAGAAAGCGTCTGACCGCACCTGGAAAGTCGATAGGCAAATAAGCATGGTCGATAGTTTCTGCTAAGCGAAGCCGAGCTACTTCCCCCCCCGCAGGCGTGCCAGTGGTGACAATAATGGGTATTTGCGGAAAACGTTTTTTCAAGCTGTGTACGAGGGGTTCCGCCGCAATGACTTCGCCCACTGAAGCAGCGTGAATCCAAACCGGTTTAGGAAACTGTGTCCGCTGGTAAAAGCCGAACCGTTGGCGGAGATAACGGCTATCTCGTGTTCGTAAAGCCTGGACAACTGTAAGGGTCAGCAGTAGTGGCGATATGAAGTAGAGTAATAGCGTATAGCTAAGGGATAACAAACTGTGCCCATGACGTGATGTCATCTACGCTTGGTTACTGCCAGGGAGGAGGACGTTATGCAAGTAGTTTTCTCAATGTTGGCCCACGCGGTTCCACTATGCTTAGAGTAGTTTTACGCGCAGCGCGTTACGGTTGCAAGCGCAAGCCCCGGACTTGCTTGTCACCGTGGGCAGACGTAGCATCGCCAGCATAGGTGAATCCAGAGGGTTCATTAAAGTTCTATGCTTATTGCTAATTAAATACGGTGCATGCGCCTTGGGTTCGAAATATAACGTTGCCGTGGTTGGGGCCCGACGTAAGCGACAGGGTACCGGCAAATATGTGGCGCGGGAATTCGCCAACGGTGGCTGCAATGCGTGTGCCATAGTCGGCACCACCCCCGACACCGTTGCCACTGCGCGTCACAACCTGCAGGAGCGATATGGCATAAGGCGTGAGGGCTATCTATCGTTGTCGACGCTGTTGGCGAACACGCCGGTGGACATTGTCGCGATCTGCTCGCCAGCGGAAGTGCATTTGCACCATCTAGAAGTGGCGGTAGAGGCCGGCTGCCACGTTTTCTGTGAAAAATCTATGTGGTGGTCGACCGAGCTCGCGATTGACAGTGGGACACGCGCCGAAATTCGCCAGCGTGCTGCTGCCCTGGTAGATCGATATACCCAAAAAGGCCGGTTTCTGGCGTTGAATACCCAGTGGCCTTTTACCCTGCCCGGCGTTCCGCGAATTCCATCCTGGCGCCCATAGTGAGGGTCGGCCGGTGCGGTCTTTTTTGATGTGGTTACGTCCGGCAAGCCGAGGATATCCGATGGTGGTTGATGCGGCACCACACCTTTTGAGCATGCTGCAGGCATTGTTGGGACCCGGTCAGCTTCAGGATATCGACACAGAGTTTCAACATCTCCCCGATTTGGGTGCACACGCACACGGGCTGATTACGCTTGACTATATGCAACCGGCGTCACGTTCAAGCTCAGTTGCTGTCTCGAGACCCCGAAACCGGCGGGCTATGCCATTAAATGGCGCATTTATGGAAAGACACCTAGAACCAGCTAATTACATGATATCATTTCAAAATGAAGGTAGGAGGGTCCTAGCGCGGGACCCTTTGGCCGTTTGTGTAGAAATTTTGTTGATGCCATGCAAACGAGGTGTCAACCTGACCGAACCAGTTTAGTAGACGGCATGACACAGCTGCACGAGCTTGTTTCCGCCGCTATGAGCAGGGAGCAATGATGAAAAAATCCCAATCCGTATCCAGCAAAAAGACGATCCCAATCGTTCCGCTTGCAGATGTTTCGAGCATACTGCACCGTGTGTCACGAGCGGCTGATTTCGTTCCGCTGCATGCGGTCGCTAGCCAGTCTGCTGGACCTAAGCAAAAGCAAGTAGAGCTGTCACCGATTCACGACTTTATGGCTAAACTTTGTCAACCGGAGGTGATCGGGCGCCTCAAGGAGTATGTCCGTTGGCAGGTCGACTGGCGCAATGGCTACGCACAGGGCATGACGCTCGACGAAGCACTTAGCTTCATGCCTAAGCAGGTACCGTTATCCATCAATCTCGATTTGACCACTGCTTGTAACTACCGCTGCGATCATTGCGTTGACATGGACATCCTAAATACGGGCATTCGCTATGATCATGACAAGATCATGGATTCATTGACTGAGATGGCGGCCCGTGGTCTGCGCTCGGTCATCGTAATCGGCGGCGGCGAACCCACGGTCTATCCCAAATTCGAAGAAGTTATACGCCATTTAAAGGCACTTGATATAAAAATCGGTGTCGTCACCAACGGCAGTCTACCGAAGAAGATCAAAGCGGTAGCAGACGTGCTGGAACCCCAAGACTGGGTCCGTCTATCGCTCGATTCTGGTTCCAACGAAACGTTTTACGAGATGCACAAACCGGGGAACAAAAAGCACACCCTCGATTGGATTTGCGAAAACATCGCCGCCATCAAGGATGAGTTAAACCCAAAGTTTTCAATCGGTTTTAGCTTTATCATCGTGTGGAAGGACTGCGAGGCCAATGACGCCAAGATTCACGAGAATATTGACGAGATTGTCATGGCGGCTGAGCGCGCCAAGCGTTATAAGTTCGACTACATCTCATACAAGCCATTTCTGACCCGGGCTGAAAATAACAACGCCGAGATCGTCGAACTTACTCAACAGCAAAACCGAGTCGCCCCGATCATGGCGAAGATCCGCGAACAAGTAGATATCGCCAAACGATTAGACGACGAAAGCTTTAGGGTCGTTGAGAGTACAAATTTAAGGGTGTTGGAAAACGACAGCTACAAGGACTACAACCACCAGCCAAAGACTTGTCACTTACAGTTTTTCCGTCAGGTCCTAAGCCCGCTTGGTGTGTTCAATTGCCCGGTCTATCGGCACGTGACGCAGGCGCAGATCGGCGATAAGCATTCGTATTCCGTGCCAGAAACCTTGCAGGARGCGCAGAAGAATACGCTGCGCTTGATCGAAACCTTCGACGCYAGCGACGAATGTAAGCACGTCACCTGTCTCTACAATCACGCGAAYTGGTTTATCGAAGACCTAATYGAGAATCCGGAAAAGCTTGAACGRCTCCAACCAACTGAAGATCGCCAAGACTATTTCCTCTRAAGTAAACGAAGYCGYACACGCACTAGTTTGGTGCCGTTAGTRCGCGGCGCGCGGTTTGCCGCGTGCGTGTAGCCNAAATATGGCGCACGCGTTAAGCCTATCGTATACCCCAGTCATCGAGGCCGTCCTATCTCTTGTCAGTGTTGTCTTGCGTTTAGACTCTCAGAAACTAAAGAGATACGAAGGGTATTCGGTTTGGTCTAGTGCCTTTCTCAGCTCAGCCACACCCAGTGATCAACACACCGCCAGCAGCGATGTATCCGTGGATTGCGTGGACGGCACGACATGGCTGAGACTCAACTGGGGATTCTAATTCTCTCTACCAGCGATGCACTGGGCTGACACCTTGGTGGCACCGCGGGGTGAATTCCAAGCTAATGCACAGTCGCCGTGGGCCTGTCGGCCGCGGGTGGAGGTGAAGCATGGTGCAGAACCATGCACCAACCGGTCTTTGTCAAATGGTAGACATTGGTAGCCAGCACTGTGTGACTCTGTTCGGCCAGCTCAATATGTTCGTGCACCACATGCACGACTACATTGCTATCCTCCGTGTGATGCTGGGCTTCGATGCGAAACTTCATCGGCGAGGTATTTCGGAAAATCGTCCTCCAGCTCTGCTCGACGGCGTGACGCCCAATTAGGGTGGGGCCTAGTGGGTGAATGCAGATGACGTGGTCATCGTCGGCCCAGACCGACATCATCGCCTCGAGGTCTCTGTGCTCGAAGGCGGTGTAAAAGGCCGCCTCCGCTTCCCGCGCAGCAGCGAATTGTCGAGCCTTCATCGTAGCCAGCGATTGATGAGCGCAAGGTCGTTTTTGCTGACGATGCCCGCTGCCCGCTTGAGGCGCAACAAGTTCAAAATATATGTATAACTCGCATCTAGCAGGTCTCGTTTGGCGCGAAACAGATCGCGTTGGGCATCCAGTACATCTAGATTGGTGTTGATGCCGGCTTCAAACCCCTCGGTCTTGGCTTCTAACGCACTTTCGCTTGCAATTACCGCCTGCCGCAATGCCTCTATTCTGGCGACGCCGCTGGTGACGCCGAGAAAGGCGGCGCGCGCGGTACGTTCGGTTAAGCGCTGCTGTGCTTCCAAGTTCTGTTGGGCCGCGTTATAGCGATGTGCGGCCTCTTTAGTCAGCGACGTGATCAGCCCACCCTGGTAGATGGGAACGCTAAGTTGTAGGCCGATCTCCGTGCGCTCGGTCTCTACCCCTGGGCCGGTAATGCTCTCGTCGTCATCGGTATCGCTAAAACTGCCGACAAGGTCGAGTTTAGGCCAATGCTGCGCCCGCTGTCTTTTTACTTCTTCACGCGCGATCCTAGCTGTTTCGTTAGCGGCAATCAGCGCGGGGTCCTGTGCCAGTGCCGTCTTGATCCATTTATTGAGATCAGGCGGATCGGGTTCGACCAGCGGCGCCTTTCGATCTACCGTCGCGATATCCCTGATGACTCGGCCCGTGATCTCACGCAGCGCCTGGCGCCGGTCACGCACCTCATTAATCGCCTCGATTTCTTGTGCCCGCGCTAGTTGAAAGCGGGCACGCGCATCATGGACATCGGTGATGGTCGCGAGGCCGACGCTTAAGCGCCCTTCGGCGACCTCTAGCTGGCGTGCATTCGCCGCTTTTTCCGCGCCAGCGAGCTCTACATTATCTAATGTTGCCAATAGGCCGAAATAGGCCTCGGCGACGCGAATGATCAAATCCTGTCGGGCGGTGGCGAACTGTGCGTCGGCGCGGCGCACTTCGGCCCGTGCCTGCCGCAAGCCGGCAAACAGTGCACGGTTGTAGATGGGTTGCGTAAGCGTAAGCTCAAATACAGTGCGGTTGATATCGGCGTCGCCGGCTGGACGCGAAACAATCCCCGTGGCTGTTTCAGTTTCGAGGTCGATGCGAGATCTGTCTGCCGTCGCGTTTATGGTCGGGCGTAATACGGCACGCGCTTGTCGCAGTTTTTGCTTATCAGCAAGGTAAGTGAATTCGGCGGCCCGATGGCGTGGGTCATTGGTAAGTGCCAACTGGTAGACTTCGAGCAGGTCTTCAGCCTGTGCACCGGGCCAACTCAGCAAAAGCGGCAATAATCCCATCCACACGCGTGAGGGAGAGCTAAAAGAAAAGTGCATAGGGTGGATCCTAGTTGCAGCTTATCTATATTAATTTATGAAAAGTGATCGAATGGGAAGACTGTTCGCATCGTCATCAAAAAACAAACCTCTCCGGCTCTTCCGCATTTAACAGCGGCGGCAGATCGGTTTCGAAAAGCGATGTTGTAGTCCAGTTTTCATCACCCACTCGTTGGATTAACTGCACCTCCATGGCTGGCGAGTTGCCGACGATCGCGATCATACGTCCACCCGGCGTAAGATCGTTCTGAAGCTTTTGCGGGAGTAGCGGCAGGGATCCTGTGAATAACATAACGTCGTAGGGCGCGTGACGATCCCAACCGCGCGCAGCATCACCGATTTCCAGGCTAATGTTCTGAATCTCGTGCGCGCCTAGATTCTGTTGTCCGCGCGAGGCCAATTCTGGGATAACCTCAACGGAATGCACGTGGTCCCCGAGAGTGGCCAACAACGATGTCATATAGCCACTGCCGGTCCCCACCTCAAGGATCTTGTCCTTGGGCTGTATGGCCAGTTCTTGCAACAAGCGTGCCTCGAGCTTTGGTGCCATCATTACCTCGTCATGCCCCAATGGTATGTTCATATCGACGTAGGCGCAGTTGCGCCAGGCCTCTGGCACATACTCTTCGCGCGGCGATTTATGCATTAGGTCTAAGATTTGTTGATCGAGCACTTCCCACGGCCGAATCTGCTGCTCAACCATCTTGTGACGTGTGATTTCAACGTTGATATCAGGCATAGGACTCGTGGGCAGCGGTATAATGGCGGCCGATAAGAGTAAGCGCTTTGGGTATCACGCGCAAGCAAGACAGTGACTACAATCGGGTGGCGGCATACGCAGTTGCATTCAAATATAGAATGCTTTAGTTTGGTCGTACTAACCGGCTAGGGGTGTTCGCCTCGTGAGCGGTGGAGGCGGGCTGAGACACACCCTTCGAACCTGATCCGGACAATTCCGGCGTAGGGAAGCTATAATCCTACCGCTCCTCCCGACGCCGCCTATGAGCAAGGAACCTTGGCATGAGCGCAAACCCTGAACACCTATTAAGTAAGACTGCCGCGGTGGATGCTGCCGCCATCGAACCATTTCCCAGTTCCCGTAAGATCTATGTTGAGGGTAGCCGACCACACATACGGGTTCCCATGCGGGAGATTTCGCAGGCCGACACCCACACCGATGCCGGCGTAGAGAAGAATCCACCCATCTGGGTGTACGACACTTCTGGACCGTATACCGATCCCAATGTACGTATCGATATCCGCAAAGGGCTGCCACCGCTGCGGGCTGCCTGGATTGAAGAGCGTCACGACACCGAGAGCCTGCCACAGGCAAGTTCCGAATATGGTCGCTCACGGTTGAGCGACCCTAAACTTGCCGAGGTTCGGTTCGACCTGACACGAAAGCCGCGCCGGGCCAAGGCCGACATGAACGTGACGCAGATGCACTATGCGCGTAACGGTGTGGTGACACCGGAAATGGAATACATCGCTATCCGCGAAAACCTGAAGATTCAAGACTATCGCGACCCCAGCCTGCGGCAACAACACCCTGGCACATCGTTTGGTGCCTGCATACCCAAGGAGATTACGCCGGAGTTTGTGCGTGAAGAAGTGGCTCGAGGTCGGGCCATTATTCCCGCCAACATCAATCATCCCGAATCGGAGCCCATGATTATCGGGCGTAATTTTCTCGCCAAGATTAATGCCAACATCGGTAACTCGGCCGTGACTTCAAGTATCGAAGAGGAAGTGGAGAAAATGACCTGGGCCACTCGTTGGGGCGCCGACAACGTCATGGATCTTTCGACCGGTAAACATATTCATGAAACCCGTGAGTGGATAATCCGTAACAGTCCAGTACCCATCGGCACCGTCCCCATCTACCAGGCGCTAGAGAAAGTGGATGGGAAGGCCGAAGAGCTGACGTGGGAGATATTTCGTGACACGTTGGTCGAGCAGGCCGAGCAAGGGGTGGATTATTTTACCGTCCATGCCGGTGTGCGGTTGAGCTTTATTCCGCTGACTGCGAATCGAGTTACCGGTATCGTGTCTCGCGGTGGTGCTATCATGGCCAAGTGGTGTCTGGCACACCACACCGAGAGCTTCCTCTACACGCATTTCGAGGAAATGTGCGAACTCATGAAAGAGTACGATGTCGCCTTCTCGCTGGGAGATGGCTTGCGTCCGGGTTCGATCGCCGATGCCAACGACGAGGCCCAGTTCGCTGAGCTAAAGACAATCGGCGAGCTAACGCAAATTGCATGGAAGCACGATGTGCAGGTGATGATTGAGGGGCCAGGCCACATCCCCATTCATAGAATCAAAGAGAACGTTGAAAAAGAGCTCGAGGATTGCTTTGAAGCGCCGTTCTACACGTTGGGCCCACTGGTTACCGATATCGCCCCCGGTTACGACCACATCACCTCGGCTATCGGTGCCGCCATGATAGGTTGGTATGGCACTGACATGCTGTGCTATGTGACACCTAAAGAGCACCTGGGCCTACCTAACAAACAAGACGTTAAGGATGGCATTATTGCCTACAAGATTGCGGCGCACGCGGCCGATCTCGGCAAGGGCCACCCGGGCGCACAGATTAGAGACAATGCGCTCTCGAAGGCACGTTTTGAATTCCGCTGGAGTGACCAGTTCAACTTATCGCTGGATCCTGATACGGCCCGCGAGTTCCACGACGAGACTCTGCCCAAGGAAGGCCATAAGGCTGCACACTTTTGTTCGATGTGCGGCCCGCACTTCTGCTCAATGAAGATTACCCAAGATGTGCGGGACTATGCCAAGCGCAAGGGCATCGAGGACATTCAGCTGGCCATGGACCAAGGCCTCAAAGAAAAGGCCAAGGAGTTCAAACAGCAAGGGAGTGAAATCTACCGGCGGGTCTGAGACTAGGCGGGATCAAAATCTCCAAGTCGGTCGACTTTGTTGCCGGTGGCTGTATCTGTCTACGTTGCGGCGCGCGCTTGGGATTCCCGACTGAGAACGTGCTTCGCGATTAGATCGCGGTCTCTCTCGCGTAGCTTGCAGAATTCCACCCCGATCCGGAACGGCAAACCGACTACGACACCGGGTTCATGCTTGCGGTGGACGACTTTGCCGTAGGCGAGAATACCGACATAGGAAGGCAGCAGGATTAGCTCCATCTCCAGTGTCGCACCCGCCGCCAGTGGATTCTCCTCGTAAAAGCCGATGCCACCGGCGCTCAAGTTGACGCGACAGATGGGCTCTTCCTGCACGTTTATTTCCTGCAACAGGAATGCACGCGCGACAAGATCTAGTTTCCGGTCGATCAGACGCAAGTACTCGGCGACTTCCAGTGATTGCTCCCGGATCTTGGCTAACAGCGGTTGCATCTGTTGCGTGGTCGATGCGAACGTCGACGACAGTGTCAGCCGGTTGGGAAGACATACATCGAGATTGTCGATGTCGACCGGGGTTTCCTGCATGCCAATCACGCGGTAACGCAGAACGATGTCGTCGTCGATACGACAGAATCGGCGGCGCTCTGCCGGCCGTTGGTCCTGGCTTACTTGTTGACTCATTGCAATCACCTAGTCAGGGGTTGCCCAAGCACAGTGCAAATTTCGCGCCACCGCCGTGACACGGCGTCTCACGAGCTAGGCAGGAAGATCCTACTAGATCGCGCATCCATAGATCTTTCGCAACAGCCCCGCAGGAATACTAAAGGTTTCGATCGACGGGTCGAAATGAGTGCTTAGCGTCTCCTCGATCCTATTCTCCCTAGGCCGAAGCTGGTTCATTTTCACATAGTCGGGAGATTACAAGGCTGCGAATGTGTCCTGGCCGCTGTGAACTACCGCATCCGAAAAAAGCACAATATCCAATAAGTTAGCAAAGATCTTAGGGACGGTACAAATATTGCTTGTATCTGGAAAGAACCACCGTCTGGCGCGCTTGACCCAGCGGCGAAGGCGTGCCGCTTCGCTAATGTGCGTTAACGCTTTGATAATTCATCGAAAAAAGGCCTGAAAGTTGAAAGACACAGCGCAATCCTGGCTCGCCTTGCAATGCACGACGATCGCTGGCGCCTGTAGAGGCGTGGTGATCCTTGCTGTGCCCGAGGAAGAGGGGCTCGTCCCGGCTGCGTATTGGCCCGACGGAACAAAAGGTGCGCCTGAGTTATCCGCGGCGGCGGAACTCGCCGTTGCCGAACGCCGGGGCGTGGTTCGCAAACACGAACCGTCCGCATCCGCGGACGCAGAGCCAACCGACTGTATCGCCTATCCGCTGTTAGCGAACGGGCAGATCTTCGGGGTTGTCGCCATCGAGATGACGTCCCGCCCCGAGCCGCAGCAACGCGCCGTCATGCAGCTATTGCAGTGGGGCTCAGCCTGGTTTCAGGTCCTTTCGCAACAAGAAAAGGCCGCAACCAACGAACGCCTGGCCACTGTGCTGGGATTTATTGCCACCTGTCTCGAGCACGCACGTTTCGAGTCTGCTGCTACCGCGCTCGCGACAGAGCTGGCGACACGCCTGTCGTGCGAGCGAGTGAGTCTCGGCTTTGTGCAAGGTCAACACATTCATCTAAACGCCCTGTCTCACAGCGCCGGGTTCGGAAGTAAGACAAACATAGTCAGGCACATTGAGGCTGCTATGGACGAGGCGTTCGATCAACAGGCAACCGTCGTTTTTCCAGCTGCGCCCGATGGCAGGGTACAACTGATACGGGCACACGCGGAACTGTCCCGCCATCAGGGCGGAGGGTCTATCTGCACCGTGCCACTAACTGGTGATGGACGAGTTATCGGTGGGCTCACGCTCGAGCGACCGGCAGGACAGGACTTTGACTCAGAGACGATTGAGCTTTGTGAGCGGGTGGCATCGATGGTTGGCCCGCTGCTGGATCTGAAAAGACGTGACGACCGCTGGTTGCTGCGTAAAATCTGGGATTCCCTGCAGACGCAGGGTGCTAACCTCGTCGGGCCCAGACACTGGGGCCTTAAGTTCAGCGCCTTGACGCTGACCGGCCTTATGATTTTTCTTTCCATCGCCACCGGCGACTATCGAGTTACGGCCGAGGCAACGCTTGAAGGCAGCGTGCAACGCGTGGTCACGGCGCCACAAGACGGTTACATCGCGCAAGCACACAGTCGCGCGGGCGATATCGTACACGCAGGGG
>LXTK01000055.1 GCA_001643475.1 Proteobacteria bacterium SPGG2
CACCTCCCTTGAGATGGCGATGGGTGTACCCGCCGTATGTAATGCCTATTGTTCGTGGAGTGCGCAACAAGGTTTTCCTCCGCACTTCGACAATACCGATGTTTTCGCGCTGCATATAGCCGGACAAAAGACGTGGCGCATCTACGAAGGACGTTTTCTGCACCCGGTCGGGGGCACCGAATTTAATTACTTGGCCCTATCGCCTGCACAACGCGAGCGTGCACGCGGCAAGGTATTGCAAGAGGTAAGCATGAACCCGGGTGACGTGCTCTACATCCCCCGCGGGCAATACCATGACGCTACCGCCACCAGCGACGCCTCTTTGCACCTCAGCTTTGGTATAGAGCGACCTACCGGCCTCGATTTTATGAGGCTACTGTCACGATCCCTACCCGATGACGCCTTATTCCGGCAGGAGTTGCCGCATGTGGACGACGTCGAGGGTTACCAAGTGCATCTACGCAAGCTCGCAGATCGTTTGCATGAAATCATCGCCGCTAGCGATACTGCCAGCCAAACACGTCGAGAGCTGCGGCGACGCACATACCGCAACTCGCTACATCACTTCTCGCTACCCACGCGCGATATGGTGGAGTCCTATCGCGTCCGAAAGCACCACACAAAGCTAAGTGAACAAGGTAACCATCATGTGTTGCAGACGGCGCACGCGCAGGCCACACTTTCGGTTGACCAGGCCAAGATTGTCGAGTGGGTACTAAAGCGTGACTGGTTCACTGCCGACCACCTAACGGAGGCGTTCAACGGGCATGCGTCAAGCACGTTCACAGATATGCTTACTCAGCTTGCCGAAATGGGTGTCATCGAGCACGTAGAGTAGCCGGTGGTCGACGCTTGCCTAGTCGGCTTGGTGTTTGTTTTCTCTGGTGACCCAACAGTTGAACGAGACGACGATGCGCTCGCTCTTACCCATGTACGGCAGCACCTCATGCATGAGCCAAGAGGGCAATATCACCAACTGACCTTCCCTGTGCTCTAGGTAAATCTGCGTTGTTCCGAAGGTGGGGCTGACCCGTTCATTGCCTGGGTCGACGTGCATCAACGCGGCGACGCGTGAATCGTAGAACTTGACGGCGCCACTTTCAGGGCGATCATCCACCTTATCACCGGCGCTAACACAATAAATCCCCGACCAAGACCCATTCGGATGGTAATAGGATAGACTAATAGCCGCCATAGCGGGTGATATGAAACCAGGAGTGATAGTGGAAGCACAAATCGTCCATTCGTTCTTTGGTATAGCCGTTTAGGGTGGCCATTAAATCGCGCAACACGTGATGGCACTCACGAGCCGGCCGTTGTACGGGCGGATCCGGCCAACTAAACAGATCAAAGGTGCTTTCAAACAAATCATCAACCTGGGTGCCGATTTTATCTGGGTTTCGATGCTGGTCGCCCTGTTTCTCTTTGCGGCGAAAAAGTTCGGTGAGTTCACGATGTCGCCGCGCTGCGGCAGCTTCACCGTGATTATCGGCGTGGCGAACCAGCTGCCGATGTCGACGTCAGTCTTCGTTACATCAGCGCCTTAGCGTGTTTGTCAGCCAAGGCGCAAACTTCCAGCACCATCTAGCTTGTGATGAGAAGTTGTGTGCGAGGTCATGCGTTAGTGATGGAGGATCTGACTGAGGAATAGTTTCGTACGGTCGAACTGTGGGTTGTTGAAGAACTCTTCCGGGTTATTTTCTTCGATGATCTGGCCCTCGTCCATGAAAATAACACGGTTAGCAACTGTCTTGGCAAAGCCCATCTCATGGGTAACACAAATCATGGTCATGCCGTCTTCGGCCAGCTCGACCATCACGTCCAACACCTCCTTGATCATCTCAGGGTCGAGCGCCGATGTCGGCTCGTCGAACAGCATGCACTTGGGATTCATGCACAGCGATCGGGCAATAGCGACGCGTTGCTGCTGGCCGCCGGATAGCTGACCCGGATACTTCTTGGCCTGCTCAGGGATTTTTACGCGCGTGAGGTGTTTCATGGCGCTTTCCTCGGCCTCGCGACGCGGCATGTTGCGTACCCAGATGGGCGCGAGACACACATTCTCGAGCGCGGTGAGATGGGGAAAAAGATTGAATTGCTGGAATACCATGCCGACTTCGCGCCGGACTTGTTCCACGTGCTTGAGGTCACCGGTAAGCTCGGTACCTTCGATGATGATCTGCCCACGCTGGTGTTCTTCGAGTCGATTGATGCAGCGGATCAGAGTCGACTTGCCCGAACCCGAGGGCCCGCAGATGACGATGCGTTCACCCTTGTGGACGGTTAGGTTGATATCTTTGAGGACATGGAACGAGCCATACCACTTGTGCACGTCGATCATCTGGATCATGACTTCCCCAGAGACGGTCATTCGTTTGGTTGGTTTGCGTGCCTCTTTGGCCATACTGTCCTCCTGGTAATCTTCTCAGCGCTTCACGTGGTCGGCCTAATGACCGGTGTGCAGTTTTCTCTCTAGGTACTGGCTATAACGCGACATGCTAAAGCAGAAGAGCCAGAAGCCAAAGGCGGTAAAGACATAACCTTCGACCGCGAAACCAAGCCAGTCTGGATTGGTAGCCGCCAATTGAGCCATCCCCAGAAAATCGAACAACCCGATCATGAGCACCAAGGTCGTGTCTTTAAAAAGACCAATGAACGTGTTCACGATGCCGGGAATGACGATCTTGAGCGCCTGCGGCAACACAATGAAGCCCATCACCTTGGGGTAGCTCAAGCCGAGCGCACCGGCCGCCTCGAACTGGCCTCTGGGAATCGCCTGTAGCCCGCCGCGTACCACTTCCGCCATATACGCGGCCGAGAACAGCATCACCCCGATCAAGGCGCGTAACAGTTTATCGAACGTCATGCCCTCGGGCATGAACAGCGGAAACATCACCGATGACATGAACAGCACCGTGATCAACGGTATGCCGCGCCAGAACTCGATGAAGCCGATACACACCGCCCGCATAATCGGCATGTTGGAACGCCGGCCTAGCGCCAGCACGATGCCGATGGGGAACGAGGCGACAATGCCTACGATCGCAATAACCAGGGTCAGGAACAGGCCACCCCATAACTGTGTCTCCACCTCGGGCAGCGCGCCTTCCCTTATACCGGCGAATAAGGGCTTGGTATTCGCGGTCCAATCCAAAGCGCCGAAGTTGAGAAAATCCGGCGGCCCGGTAAACACGAAATAGGCAATGACCACATAGGCCGGCAATAACAACCGTGCCAGCCACCCGGCTTGACCTGGCTGTGCGCCATAGCCCCATGGGCACACGGCTGCCAGCGCCAATGCGGCCGCGGTCAGCGGTACCGACCAGGGTGGCGACGAACCGGCGATTTCCGGCCACGCCCACAGCGGGAACATGAAACCGATAAAGGCGACCACGGCGGCGGTGATAGACAACTTCCAAAAGTTCTCGGCGATGACGTTACGCCATGGCGACAACGTCAGGCCGGCCACCAGCGCAAGCGGCGCTGCGATCGCAAGTACCACGCCGATACGTGCGGCCCAGGTGGGGGCGCCGTAGAGTAGGCCAGCGGTCCACGTAGATGACGCCGACAGGCCCCAAACGGGCACCAGCACCAGCAATACCATGGTGACGAGGGCGCTTCGTTGGCGCCAAACGCCGAGAAGTGGCAGCAAGGCCAGAATGCCTAAGGCCAACGCCGAGTACTGCATCAGCCGATACGGCCATGCCGCGACGGCGTCTCGGGAAAATCCGCTCAACAGATAGAGCGCAATCATGGGGTAGATAACCAGTAGGAATAATGCGAGCCAGTGTTTCCAGCGAAACTGTGGGATGAACAACGGGATCATCGCCCCCACCAGCAACACGTAGGCGGTGTATACCCGCCATAGCTCTTCGACCGGATAGCGTCCAAACATGAGCTGCCTAAACCAGACCTTGATGAACACCCAACATGCGCCCTCTCGACTACAGTCCTCGCGCGTGCTACCGACCCAGTCGGCATCGATGAATACCCACTTGATAAGCGGAGGAATGAGCTGATAGACGATGTAAAGCGCGATGATGCTTAGGATGATGTTCCACCACGACGAAAATAGATTGGTGCGCAGCCAGCCGATGGCGCCAACCGTAGTCGCCGGTGGCGCTAGATCGGGGTGTTTGCCAGGTTCGTAATGGCGCGTTTGTTCTTCCATTGTTATCGCTCCACCAGCTCCATTTTCTTGTTGTACCAGTTCATGAATGCGGAAATCAGCAGACTGAGGGTGAGGTACACCGCCAGGGTCATACCCATAATCTCCACTGCCTGACCCGTCTGCATCAGCGCCGTACCTGCGAACACCAACACCAGGTCGGGGTAGGCGATGGCGGCCGCCAATGACGAGTTCTTGGTGAGGTTCAAATATTGACTTGTCAGCGGCGGAATAATAATCCGCAACGCCTGGGGGATGATTATTAACCGCAACGTTGGCCCCGGTCTGAGACCGACGGCGTAGGCCGCTTCCGTCTGGCCGTGACTAATGCCCAGGATGCCGGCCCGCACGATCTCGGCGATGAACGACGCCGTATACAGGGAAAGCCCCAGCACTAAGGCGACAAACTCGGGGATCATTTCCAAGCCGCCTTGGTAGTTGAAGCCCTTGAGCGCCGGGACCTCCCAGCTTATCGGGAAACCGGTGACCGTTGCCGCCAGCAACGGTAAGCCAAAGAGGATACCAAGCGCGACATAAACGGTATGAAACTGCTGCCCCGTTTGCGCTTGGCGTTTGTGGGCCCACCGTGCAATGAAAATTATCGCCACAATGGCAACCACCAGGGCGATGAGTATCGCCATGGACCCGGGCTCGAATATCGGTTTCGGTGAAAACAGGCCACGATTGTTGAGAAAGAAACTATCGAACATCGAAACGCTTTGCCGTGGGCTCGGCAACACCCGAAGCACCGCGAAGTACCAGAAGAACAGTTGCAGAAGTAACGGAATATTGCGCAGTATTTCGATGTAGACGGCGGCCAGCTTGGCGATGAGCCAGTTGCTCGAAAGCCGGGCAACACCGACCATGAAGCCAAGTATGGTCGCGAATATGACACCAATCACGGAAACCAATAGGGTGTTTATGATGCTGACCACAAAGGTGCGAAAGTAGGTATTTTCCTCCGCATAGTCGATAAGCGTCATGGAAATGCTGAACCCGGCCGTCTTACCTAGAAAATCGAAACCGGATGCAATACCCTGCCTGGCCAGATTGGCTATTGTGTTATTAACCAGGTAGAAGCAAGCGATGAAGATGCCGCCTAGCACGAGCATCTGGAAGAACACCGCTCGGTAGCGGGGATCGTTCCAGACCGGTGGTTTAGCTGGCGGTTTTGCCAGCACTGGCGCTTCTTTTTTCTCGGCGGCCACGGTCGCTCTTTTTGGTTATTGCCCTAGAAGCCTGGGGAAGCAAACCGACGTGTGCCCGGCGAGCCGGACACACGTCTTGATCACACTAAATAACAGATACAGTCGTTTATCGGACTGGCATCGGATACTGCAGACCGCCCTTGTTCCATAGCTCGTTCACGCCACGGCTCAGTTTAAGCGGTGTGTTGGGGCCGACGTGTCTGTCATAGCTTTCGCCGTAGTTCCCAACCTGTTTAATGATGTTATACGCCCATTTTACGTCAAGACCGAGGTTTTTGCCCAGGTCGCCTTCTTTGCCGAGTAGACGCAGAATGACTGGGTTCTTGGAGCTCCTCATCTTTTTGACGTTCTTGGAGTTCACACCGTATTCCTCAGCCTCGAGCATGGCATACAGGGTCCACTTGACGATATCCAACCACTGGTCATCGCCATGGCGTACCACCGGTCCCAGCGGTTCTTTCGAAATAGTTTCTGGCAATACCATGTGGGCATCCGGGTTTTTTAGCTTCAGGCGTTGTGCCGCTAAGCCCGAACGGTCAGTCGTGTAGACGTCGCAACGACCGGCGTCGTAAGCCGCAACCACCTCGTCTGCCTTCTCAAACACCACCGGTTTGTAGCTCATACTGTTGGCGCGGAAGAAATCGGCCATGTTCAACTCAGTGGTGGTGCCGATATTGACGCAAACCGAAGCACCTTCAAGCTCTTTCGCACTCTTCAGGCCCAACTTCTTTGGCACCATGAAGCCTTGGCCATCGTAGTAGTTGACGCCAGCAAAGTTGAGGCCCAGTGCGGTATCACGAACCAACGTCCAAGTCGTATTGCGCGACAAAATATCTATCTCACCCGACTGTAGTGCGGTAAAGCGCTCTTTGGCCGACAGCGGTGTGTACTTGACCTTGTCAGCCTTGCCAAAAATGGCGGCGGCCACTGCGCGACAGAGATCGACGTCGATTCCCGTCCAGTTGCCTTGTTCATCGGGGTTTGAAAAGCCGGGTAGACCCTGGCTAACCCCGCACT
>LXTK01000104.1 GCA_001643475.1 Proteobacteria bacterium SPGG2
CATGTTGAAATAGAACTGGACGAAGCGGATCGCCGAATCGACCGCCGTCGAACCGCCGGTCGTGAAGAACACCTTGTCGAGGTCGCCGGGCGCGAGCTCGGCGATCTTGGCGCCGAGCTCGGCGGCCGGCGGCGTGCCGAGCGCGCCGAACGGCGAGTAGTACGGCATGCGGCGAACTTGGTCGGCGATCGCGTCGGCCATCTCGTCGCGGCCGTAGCCGATGTTGACGCACCACATGCCGCCCGGACCGTCGATGAACTTCTCGCCGTCCGAATCGTAGATGTAGATGTTTTCCGATTCGGCGACGATCAGCGAACCTTCCACGTGCTGGTTTTCGAGCGCCTGCCACGGATGAACGACATGCTCGCGGTCCTTGTTCCACAGGTCCTCGGTATCGTACGGAAAGTTGCGTTCCACGGTGGTCCCCTGAATCCGGTTGGCCGACGTCGGCCCAACCTACCGCCCGGCCCGGTCTCCGGCAAGTGATGGCCGGTTTGCGGCGGACGCATGGCTGGCCCGGCGAAGATCGGCTGGCCCGGTGTGCGCCGCGTCGTGTATCATCCGCCGCCGTTCGCGGCAGCCATCCGCAAGGGAGGCCGGTCCGCCGTGCTCAACGCTCATCGCCTCGCGCCCTTGCTGGCGCCGCGCTCGATCGCCGTCGTCGGCGCCTCGCCGACGTCGACCAGCGTCGGCAACCAGTTGATCGTCCAGCTGCGCCGCGGCGGCTTCGACGGCGAGATCTACCCGATCAACCCGAAATACGACGCGATCGAGGGCCTCGCCTGCCTGCCCTCGCTCGCCGATCTGMYCGACACGCTTATCACCGAGCGGCACCACAAGCATCTCGATATCCTCGCCTAACAACCGCGCATACTGGCGAATGCCTTCGGCATTAGTTCGGTATCCGTGTCCGACCGCCACTGTTTGTGCATCGAGCCAGACGACGTCGCCACCCTCCAGTCGGCCGTCACCATTGATAGATCCCTTGATGGCTATACCCAACGACCCAAAGGCCTCGGCCGCGACCATCGGTTCCGCCGCGCGCGCGGGCTTGCCCATGTTGGCAATAACCATGCCGCCCGGCGCCACCACAGAAGCATCGCGCACATATATCGCATCAAGGCCAAGGCGGTCATCGGTAGGCAGGAACTCGACGGTGATGCCGAAACCTTCAATCAGGCTGGTGAAGCGCTGATACTCGGCACAAGCGGACGCAAAATCGGGTGGGCCGAGATAGTTGAGCGCCTGCCACCGATCTGTGATTGTCGCCTCGTCAACAAAGGCGTGCTCAGCATGACGTAGTAGTATGCGTTTAATACGACCCACTTCATCGGAGACGTGCGGCAGCAAGGTCGCACTCCCGTTATATCAGTTTTTCTTGTTGGCGCTTCTTGATGTTTTCAACGTTATGGCGCGCGCCCGGGAGATGTGGGTTAACCTCCAATGCCTGTTCAAATGCCCGCAATGCTGCCGCATCATTGTCCAGGCGTGTATAAATCAACCCCAACCCAGACCAGGCACCGAAATGACGTGGTTCAAGCGCGAGGGTACGCTTGATATCCGCGACCGAGCCAACAAAGTCGTCCATAAGGAACAACAATGTAGCGCGCTTATTCCATCCTTCCGCATAGGTGGGTGCGATCTCGACCACTTTGTTGAATGTAATAAGCGCCTGATCATAACGCTGTAAGCGCATATCGCGAATGCCTTTATCCATGAGCGTGTCGGCATTCCCGTTGTCTACTTCGCGCCAAATGGTCCATATCTGGCGAGTGACCTGTTCTCCTACCCTCGGGTTCTCGGTTTCATGCAATAGCCCAAACAACGTGTCGAGACGCTCGTTGGTCTGATCGGCAACCACCGACGCAGACACCGATACCATCAGTAACAGACTAACTGCAAAGCGATACATGCGCTGAGTATGAGCGCTTACCGCGCTCGCGCCAAGCACCAGCGGTTGTCGCACCTAGCCTGCGTGTGGCAGCATTCCGACTGCCATACCATTATCTGTGTTCCCGCAGCAAGAAATGTAGCTTCAAATATGGTTCACGCTAGCTCTACCTCGACCGCCCAGGCGCTCTCGATCGGGTGGCGCGAATTTGCACTGCTCTTGCTGCTCGCCGCGATTTGGAGTTCGTCGTTTATGTTCATCAAGGTGGGGGTGGCAACCATTCCGCCACTGACACTTTCGGCCGGGCGATTGGTGCTGGCGGCGATCATGTTGACCGTGTTTGCCGTGTACGGGCGATACACCATACCGATGACCCTTAAGATCTGGGGTGTATGCCTGTTCATTGGTCTTTTCGGTAATGCCCTGCCCTATACCCTAATTAGCTGGGGTGAGCTGCGTATTGAGAGCGGTCTAGCGGCTATTCTGATGGGTATCGTGCCAATCACTACTGCTGTACTGGCCCATTTGTTCGCCCATGACGAACCCTTAACGGTCAGACGTTTAATAGGCATATTCGTCGGTTTGGCTGGTATCATAATCCTAGTAGGGTGGCAATCGCTGACAGGACTGCACACCGACGTCGCCTATGAGTTAGCAGTGCTGCTTGGCGCGCTATGCTACGCCGTGACCAATATTTTCGTAAGGCGCCACGTGTATATCCCGGGACGTGTCTTAGCAGCAGGTTCAACCTTGGCCGGAGCGTTTATCATGTTGCCCATGGCGCTGGCCTATGAACGCCCCTGGAGTTTGTCACCGTCGCTAGAGTCGCTCGGCGCCATGATTATGCTTGGTCTACTTCCCACCGCCGTGGCGGCGCTGATATATCTTCGTCTGATCAAGGCGACGGGGGCCACGTTTGTCTCACAAGTCAACTATCTGGTCCCGGCATTGGGCGTAGCATGGGGCATGGCACTATTGGCCGAGCGGCCGAGCTGGCGCGCGCTTGCCGCCTTGACACTAATCTTGATAGGTATTGCATTGGTAAACACACGTCGTCGAACGAAACAACAATGAGGCTAGGATGAAAACAATCGATTTGCGCAGCGATACGGTGACCAGGCCCACTCAGGCGATGCGAGCCGCGATGGCAGACGCGATAGTTGGTGACGACGTCTTCGGCGAAGATCCCACTGTCAATGAACTACAAGCGCGGTCAGCCGAAATGCTAGGTACCGAAGCGGCACTATTTGTACCAAGCGGCACACAGTGCAATCTAGTGGCGTTGCTCAGCCACTGTGAGCGCGGTGACGAATATATTGTCGGCCAACAAGCACATACTTATCGGCTAGAAGGGGGCGGCGCCGCAGTCTTGGGCAGCATACAACCCCAGCCCCTCGAGTTTGAGAGTGATGGGTCGCTGAACCTGGATAACGTCGCGAACGCAATTAAGCCTGATAACAACCACTTCGCCCGCACGCGGTTGCTTTGCCTAGAGAATACACAGGGGGGCAAGGTGGTACCGCTGGAATACATTGAACAGGCGTCGGCGTTCGCCAAGCGACACGGGCTCGCTCTACATCTCGACGGGGCACGAGTATTCAACGCCGCGGTCAAGCTCAATATCCCGGTCCGCGAGATGGCACAGCATTTCGATAGTGTTGCTTTCTGTTTGTCGAAAGGACTAGGCGCTCCCGTGGGGTCTGTACTTTGTGGCACCGAGGCACTGATAGAGCGAGCCCACCGATGGCGTAAGGTACTGGGTGGCGGTATGCGTCAAGCCGGTATACTGGCCGCCGCCGGCCTTGTCGCACTCAACAACCATGTCGAAAGGCTGGCGGAGGATCATGCGAATGCGCGGCAATTGGCAGACGGCTTGGCGTCTGTGGACAAACTAGAAGTAGATCCACAGGAGGTGCAGACCAATATGGTGTTTGTGTCTATAAACCAAAACCACTGCGACCCGCTGGCTAAGTTCTTGCGCCAACACGGGATCTTAATTGCTTCCGGCAAAACCACGCGATTAGTCACACATCTCGATGTCACAACGGATGATGTACAATCGGTAGTGAAAAGATTCAAAGACTTCTTTGCCAGAGGCTAATAGCACATCCTGGCAAGTTGGGCCCCGGGTTTCCCGGGTGGAGCAGTTAATGCCACGTGCCGCCATAATCATTGGGGTGCTAGGGCTTGTGCTCATGTGGACCGACGTGTCCGCAATGGAGGCATTGGAATCACAGTGGATTAGTTTTAACGCTGCATCCCCTCCTCCAAGCGAGCTCGAAATCAAGCGTGCCAAGGCTCAAGGGATAGAACTCGAACCGCGCGTCGGAACTGCGTTACGCGGATTGATCGCCAAGCCCGAAGGAGCGGGACCATTTCCCGCTGTCGTCATGATCCACGACTGCCGCGGGGTTCGCCGTTACCAGCACGAATGGGTACGCCAACTCGCCAATTGGGGCTACGTAGCGCTGCTCGTAAATAGCTTCTTTACGCGGCACGCGGCTGGCGTGTGCGAAAAGCTGCTCGAATGGTCGAATCGAGAAGTTGTTGGCGGGCGCACATTCGATGCCTATGGCGCACTCGACTATCTCACCACCTTGTCTTATGTCGACCCTGAGCGCATCGGCGTCGTGGGTTGGGCTTATGCAGCATCCTTAAGTGTTGTTAGCGAGGCCGGCGCGCATTCTCTGCTTGAGAACAAGTTCAAAGCCGCGGTCGCAGTGAGCCCAAGTTGTCGCGACACCGCGAGCGGACGTTTCACAGTACCGGTACTGGTGCTGGCCGCCGGCAAAGACGACTGGACCGTGGCCGATCTCTGTAAGCGCATGGCACGTGGCGCTCAAAATGGACCGTGGCCGGTCGAACTCAAGGTATACGCGGATGCCTATCATGGTTTCGACGATCCGGAAATCGGTGATGGCATCTATCTAACAAATGCCTATAACCCCAACAAGAACCCTGCCCGCGGCGCAACGCTGCGCTACCAACGCGCGGTCCACGAGGATGCGGCCGCCCGAGTGCAGGCGTTTCTAGCCCGCCACCTCAATCCGGGAAAAACCGTTGGCCATCTGTCGGCGGGGCTGGGCTCGGGKGATATGGCTTATGCGCCAACATGGGTGATCGACCCAGACAATCCTGGCGATGACGTGCCGCCGGTAGGTCGTTCGTCATTTGACATTGTATTCAGTAACAACGGTGCTTATGACCTCCCGTTTCCGTTCACCCGGCTGATTGAGCGCATCGAGCAACAGCTGCCACGGAAACGGTCTGGGTACTCAACCCTGAAAAAGGTGCTGATCCCACTGGGCCGATCTTTACAGCGAAATACCGCCGCACCAGAATTCTTCAAGTATCCGCGCGTGATCGTGGCGGTAGATACGGAACCAGTAAGCACAACCCACGGCAGACTTATCCTATTAAAGGACCGCCTGTTTCTTGGCTATCAAGAAAAATCTCAGGTTATCGAAGTTATCAGTTATAACGAAAGCGCAGCTCGCTTCGAGTTTCAAGTCGTTACCAACTACGGGCCGGAAGGCAAACCGCAAGTACATTACGCCAGTCGAGCCATCTGCACCAGTTGCCACCAAAATGCAGCGCCGATCTTTCCCAAGGCCGCCTGGGACGAGACCAATGGTAACAGGGGAGTTGCTGCGCGCCTGCTCAAGGAACAGCCCGCATTTTACGGCGTGGCTGCCAATTCGCCAAGCCTTGCGCCCGCCGCGATCGACAATGCCACCGATCGCGCTAACCTGTTCTCTGCTTACCAGCTGCTCTGGCGTCAGGGCTGCAGTGATGATCAAAACCCAGCGCGGGCGATTCGTTGCCGCGCTGGCGCCTTTGCTGCCATGTTGCAGCATCGCTTGGGGGCGTTTTCGCGTTTTGATAAGCGGGCACCCCTGTACAAGGACTACTTCGTTCCACTGCTGAGCAAAAACTGGCGCAAACGTTGGCCCCGTGGTCTTTACATTCCAAACCCGAACATTCCGAATCGCGAACCGCTGCTGACGGCAACACCGGCGGCGGTGCCGGCGGAGCTCGACCCTCTGAACACGCGTCCGCCGTTGACGACCTGGTCGGTCGACCGCGATTTGAACCGCGTCATTCTTGGGCTCGCCGAGTTCATCCCGGAAGCAGAACTGCGCCGACTGGATACTTATTTGTTCGGCCATGGTCTCAAAACGGGCGCGAGGCGTCAGCACTTTCGCGGTCCCTGTAAGTTCACACGGCAGGGCCGCTTGGCGGCGGGCGACCTGTTTACAGTGGCGTGCCATATGTCGAGCGAAGAAGACAGCACGGCTTTCGACCTAGTAACGGATGTACTCATTGAAGCCGGCAAAATCACGAGCCGGTCAATCAACTCGTTAGTGATCACAGATGGTACGTTGTTCACCGGACTCACGCACTCGGGGGGGGCGATCCAGCCGAATGGCCGCCATTGGGTTGTGAATCTGGATGTGTCACGCGGGCGCAACGGGCGACATGTGCGTTTGCTTAGCGGCACCGCCGTGGCAGGCATACAGATCCGCTGGCCAAGGACAACCGACGAAATGTTTCCCCAGGAGGAACAGTTTACCGGCACTGCAACATTAACGTTGATGGACGATTTCACGCCGGTAAATGACGCCATTAGCGCCCTCGTGCAGCAGTCGGACAAAAAACGGGTCCACGTGTTTTCTAGCGAACCGTTTCGCGGAACAAAAGTAATGCAGGCGTTATTTTCGCAGCTAGGGTTAACGCCGACAGACTGGTGTTGCGACGATTTAACCAACATGCCACCGGTAAATGTCGCCTCGAGCAGCGCACCCGCCGACTTGAACTTACAGGTAAGCTTAAAGGAAAAAGCTGCGGTGCGTAGTTTCTATCGATACTGCGCGACCTGTCATAGGACACCCAGCAACTCCCCACCAAACTTCTTATACGGCGATGCAACGCAAGTACGCGCTAAACTTGCGCAGTGTGCGCCACGAATCTTGTTTCGCTTACACATGTGGCAGCTATCTGCCGATGCACGACCGAAGTCGCCCATGCCTCCAGCTAGCGTTTTGCGCAGTGCTAGGCTATCCGAGGAGCTTTGGCGCACCAGCGACGAACTGGCACATCTCAAGCAGTACGTCACAGAGCTGATGGACCTAAGCGGTGAGTCTACGTCCCACCCAGAGGAACTAATGGCAACCGGTTACGAAAACACCCCGGGTTGCCTGCCTGAACCAACAAAAAGCGCCAACGGAAACTAGCGCCGTATTTTCAAGCGCTTAGGCAACCTTTTCGTAATCCGATATGGGCGGACAAGAACAAATAAGATTGCGGTCGCCATAGACGTTATCGATGCGGCCGACTGGCGGCCAGTATTTGTCCTCACGTAGCGCAGGTAATGGGAAGAACGCTTCTTCTCTAGAGTAAGGCCGCGACCATTCGTCTTCCAGCAATAAGTGATGGGTGTGTGGCGCGTTGCGTAGAAGATTATCGACAGGGTCTGCTTTGCCAGCTTCGATAGCCGCGATCTCTTTGCGAATGGCGATCATAGCGTCACAGAAACGATCCATTTCACGCTTGGCCTCACTTTCGGTGGGCTCGATCATTAGTGTTTCGGCTACCGGAAACGACATAGTTGGTGCATGGAAACCATAATCAACCAACCGTTTAGCAACATCTTCCACTGTGATGCCACAAGATTCCTTGATCGGACGCAAATCAACGATACATTCATGCGCGACCATCCCGTTCTTGCCCGTATAGAGCACCGGGTAATGTGGCGCTAAGCGATGGGCAATATAGTTTGCGTTTAGGATCGCAACCTCCGTCGCGCGACGTAATCCCGCCGCCCCCATCATCGCGATGTAGGCCCAAGAAATAGGAAGGATACCAGCAGACCCCCACGGTGCCGCCGCCACTGCACCAATTGTACCGGCATCACTCGCCGCTGGATTAACGCCATCGACGACTGGATGGTCGGGCAAGAAGGGAGCGAGATGAGCGACGACACCAATGGGGCCCATCCCCGGGCCCCCACCACCATGCGGAATGCAAAATGTCTTGTGCAGATTGATATGAGAAACATCGGCACCGATCTCGGCCGGTTTGCAAATTCCGACAAGCGCGTTCAGGTTAGCACCGTCCATGTAAACTTGCCCGCCATGATCATGAATGATCTGACAGATCTCCCGAATTGCTTCTTCAAACACGCCGTGCGTTGAGGGATAGGTAATCATTAGTGCTGCCAAATTATCGCGGTGTCGCTGCGACTTTGCCTTTAAGTCTTCTACATCGACGTTACCTTGTTGATCACAGGCAACAACCACTACTTTCAGGCCTGCCATTCGAGCGCTGGCAGGGTTGGTACCGTGCGCCGATGCGGGAATCAAACAGATATCGCGGTGCCCTTCCCCCCGTGTCTCATGGTATTTTCGAATGGTTAACAAACCCGCGTACTCGCCCTGTGAGCCGGCATTGGGTTGCATCGATATCGCGTCAAATCCGGTTATCTCACACAGCATATCCTCGAGCTCTTCGAACAACTGCTGATAGCCCTGCGCTTGTTCCAGTGGTGCAAACGGGTGCATGGCGCTGAATTGGCGATAGGTAACCGGGGTCATTTCGGTAGTCGCATTCAATTTCATGGTGCACGAACCGAGCGGGATCATAGCCCGATCGAGCGCGATGTCTTTGGCCGCTAACCATCGCAAGTAACGCAGCATCTCCGTTTCCGCATGGTAGAGGTGAAATACCGGGTGAGTTAAGAACTTGCTCGTGCGACGCAGGTTCTCTGGGATGCAGTCTTGCACCGCAGCATCGAGCTCGTCGATATCCAGGCGCTCACTGGCCTTGGTGGCAAAGACACGCCAGAGTGTCCTCAAGTTAGTGCGACGCGTTGTTTCGTCGAACGAGATACCCAAATGATCAGCATCAACAATGCGTAGGTTGATACGAGACTCACGCGCGCGTGCCGCAATACGAGCCGCTTGGCCGCGCACACGAACTGTCAATGTGTCGAAGAAGGTGTCATGTACGACGTTGAACCCAAGACGCCGCAGTCCCTCGGCAAGGATTAGAGTCATGCGATGCACTTTGCCCGCGATCATTGATAAGCCATCGGGTCCATGGTAGATCGCATATAGTGCGGCAATGATTGCAAGTAATACTTGCGATGTACAAATATTGCTGGTGGCCTTTTCACGACGGATATGTTGCTCGCGTGTTTGCAACGCCATCCGCAACGCCGGCTTGCCTTGCGCATCTATCGACACGCCGATGATGCGTCCAGGGGTGGAACGTTTATAGGCATCGCGGGTGGCAAAAAAGGCAGCGTGCGGACCCCCGTATCCCGTCGGTACGCCGAAGCGCTGAGCACTGCCGACGACAATGTCTGCACCCATCTCCCCGGGTGGCTTCAACAACACGAGACTCAGGAGATCGGTCGCCACCGTGACCAACGCTTGCTGGTTGTGGGCCTGTTCACTTACTTCGCTAATATCATGGGCAGCCCCACTCGATCCGGGATATTGAAGCAAGACGCCGAAATACTCGTGTTTACCCAGCTCCCGGTAGACGTCACCAACAACAACCTCGAATCCCATTGGCCGGGCACGTGTCTGCACAACCGCGATGGTCTGTGGATGGCAGTCATGCGATACAAAGAATGTATTAGATTTACTCTTGGACACTCGCTTTGACATGGCCATCGCCTCCGCCGCGGCGGTGGCTTCATCCAATAGCGAGGCGTTCGCAAGTTCCATCCCGGTGAGATCCATAATCATTTGCTGGAAACTCAAGAGCACTTCCAGTCGACCTTGGCTAACCTCCGCCTGATAGGGCGTATAGGCCGTATACCAGCCAGGATTTTCCAAGACATTGCGTTTGATGACCCCCGGTAACATCGTACCGGAATAACCCATCCCAATCATGGAAACAAAGACCTTGTTTCTTTCGCGCATCCTACGCATATAGGTCACTGTCGCACGCTCGCTTTTGGCTGGCGGTAAATCGAGTTCATCGGGCGAAATGATGGCAGACGGCACTGCCTTATCTATCAATGCATCGAGCGAATCCAGCCCTAAAGCACTCAGCATTTCGGCTATCTGTTCCTCTCCGGGGCCGATGTGGCGACGGATAAAATCGCCGCGCATTTCCAGTTCTTCCAAAGAGCGTCGTGACTGTGGCATGAATGTCTCCGGGATGATTTTAACTAACGAGTTGTAAGGACAAGGACCGCTTACGGTGATGATTCATTTCTGGTCCTCGGCCGTAAGCTTATCCACGATAATAACGTTGCTTAACAAAAGGGAGCTTAACGACATTTACTGGGTGTTGTCGGCCGCGCACTATGGCTTGGAGCTCGGTATCCGGGCGTGCGAGCGCAGTATCAACATAACCCATGGCCACTGGGCCGCCTACGGTAGGCCCATAACCACCGCTAGTGACCAACCCTACCTTGGCACCCTCGGCGTCGACCAGCTCTGCCCCTTCCCGCACCGGCGCTTTCCCCTGTGGGCGAATGCCGACGCGTTTACGGATGGCCCCACCCGCGAGTTGGCCCAGGATTACATCTGCCCCCGGAAAACCGCCAGCCCGCGCACCATCGTGCCGACGCACCTTGGACAGCGCCCAGTTTAGACTGGCCTCTACCGGTGTGGTTTCGGTATCGATGTCATGGCCGTAAAGACAAAGACCTGCTTCCAGGCGTAATGAATCACGCGCGCCCAGGCCAATGGCGGCTATTTCCTCCTCAGCCAATAGCGTGCGTGCCAGTGTTTCCGCCTGGTCGTTGGCCACCGAGATCTCAAAGCCGTCCTCGCCCGTATATCCGGATCGACTGACAAAACAATCGGCGCCGGCGATTCGCATGCGACCAGTAGTCATAAATAAAAGCTCAGACGCTGACGGTGCCAGTCGATCCATCACCATCGCCGCCTTGGGACCTTGCAGTGCGAGTAGTGCGCGATCGGTCAAGACCTCGATCTCACAGCTGGCGGCCAAATGCTTACGCAAATGAGCCTCATCCTGCTGCTTGCAAGCCGCGTTCACCACTACGAATAGGGAGTCGTCGGCGTTGCTGATCATCAGGTCATCGAGGATGCCGCCAGCGTCGTTTGTAAATAACGCGTAGCGTTGGCGATTTGGTTCGAGGTCGATTACATCGACCGGTACCAGCGACTCTAATGCCGCCGCCGCCCCACTGCCACGCAAACGGATTTGCCCCATATGCGATACATCGAACAAACCGGCATGCGTACGTGTATGCTGATGCTCTTCAATAATGCCGGAAGGATACTGTACCGGCATGTGGTAACCCGCGAACGGCACCATCTTGGCCCCTAACTCTAGGTGCAGGGCGTAAAGTGGTGTCCGCGCCAGTGAGGGCTGGGATGGGGAGCTGCCGCCAGTCATGTGATTCTCCTGTTTCTGATTGTTGGGCTTCGCAGCTCAAATTCAACGACAGCGGGCCGCTCGCGGAACAGACAACTAGATTACCATTGCCCCTGGTGTTTTAAAAACCGGCGCCCGAGGCCAATCAATGCCGTATCAACTGCTTTATTTGTTCACCGTCCTAATATGGGGTTCGACCTGGTTGGCGATTACGTTCCAGCTGGGTGTGGTTGATCCCATATGGTCTGTTGCCTATCGTTTTGCGCTTGCTGCTGCTGCACTCATGGTGTTTTGTCTGGTCACTCGCCGGGGGCTGCGATTCGGCCTGCGCGACCACGGCTTTATGGCCCTACAAGGCACATTTCTTTTTTGTCTCAATTACATCCTCTTCTATTTCTCTATTGAGCATGTGACCAGCGGTTTAATCGCGGTCATCTTCTCGACCATCGTATTCATGAACATCGTCAATGGGGCGATGCTATTAGGTACACCCATACGTGCTCGCGTGCTGGCTGGTGCTAGTTTGGGTCTACTTGGTATCACATTGGTGTTCTGGCCTGAGTTTCGAGCCTTTTCCGCCTCCAGTGCGACCATAATCGGGGTCAGTCTGGCGGTAGTCGCCACTTGGTTCGCATCACTGGGAAATATGGCGTCGTTACGAAATCAACGTGCTGGCCTAGGCGTGATCGAAAGTAATACTTTTGGTATGGCCTATGGTGCCGCCTTGACGACCATCGTTGCATTGGTGGTTGGCGTCGAGTTTCGTTTTGATTGGTCGTTGAGTTATGTCGGTTCCTTGGTCTATCTCTCGATAGTCGGCTCCGTCATTGCGTTTGGTTGTTACCTGAGCCTACTCGGGCGTATCGGTGCAGACAGAGGCGCTTACACTGGTGTGATGTTTCCGATTGTCGCCCTGGTGCTTTCAACGCTGTTCGAAGGCTACACATGGAGTGGCCCCGTATTCATCGGCGTCGTCATGGCATTGGCCGGAAATGTGCTAGTTCTCACCCGTACCAAGCAAAGCGATACACCCGCTGGCTAGTTACGTGCTGCCCACGCGGCAAATCAGATGTCGCAGGGCGGAAACTCTCGCACTATCCAATCGATGTAATCTTCGGGCAGACCGTGCTCACGGGCTCCGGTGAGCACGGTCTGTAAGTAGCGCACCGATGGCGCAAACGGCGCGCCGCGATAGACATCGC
>LXTK01000105.1 GCA_001643475.1 Proteobacteria bacterium SPGG2
TCGGGTAACGGCTTTTGCCGCTCAGCACCATGTAGACGTAGATTACTGAAATCACCAACGTTGTAACTCGAATCACTTGTAACAGCGTTTCGCTACGAAGCTGATAAAGGTCAACCAGATTGGTTTCGGCGAGCAGTTCAGGATAATGAACCAGCGATCCGATGCTTGCTCGCGAACTCATCCACATCGCACCGTAAAGGAATCCAAATGATCCGATGAGGAAGAGGATGGTTGAAAGTTTTTCGCCGGCTGGTTTGAGCATCTGCGCGATGTGCCACATTCCGACGAAGTACAACGACACACCAACCACGGCAAAGAAGTGGCCCGCCGTCAGTCGCGCATCGGAAATATCGGCCATGAAATCATAGCCAGAGAACCGTGCAAGCGGATCAAAATGCAGAAGGAATTCACCGGTGCCAGTTATGATGGCTCCGACCAGTCCGATGATTCCTGTAAGTTTCAGGTTGTTCATTTTTGTATCACCTTACTCCCGAAGGCGTCGCGTAGCTGGCGTTTCAATGTTTGGGCCAAGTACGCCAACTGAAGAAAGACGTGAAAGTGTCCGAAGCCGTCGCGCGTCTCTGGCGTGCGTGGGCCATCGACCATTTATTCTTTTTTACGCCCTCCTTCAATGTCAGGCAAGAAAATAATGTATTCGGTTTCATTTAGAGGTCTTCCCGTGAGCCTGATCGATGCCTTTCTTCAGGTCTTTAGCCCAATTTTCCATCACGGCTTGTGCATGGCCAAACCATTTCACACCAGCCACAAGGCTCAATCGGGACCCCTTCTGATGGTCAATGAAAGCGGCAATGGTTTGACCGGTTACCGAATCAACCAATTCCCCTTCCATTCCCGCACCGCCTAATCCCGCGCCAGTCAACTTGGTTCCTGGATGGATATTTAACAGGGGGTTGGTCTTCTCCACATCGGTGATAGCGACACGGAWCCGCATCACATCCGSTYCTGGTAGCGTGACTTCGTTGGTAAGTTCGCTTGCACCCTTAAATCCTTTCTCCAACCGCATTGAATTGAGTGCATAAGAGCCAAAGTTATCGATCCCATGGTTACGGCCTGCTTCCCATACCGCATCGTAGACGGTTGGCATGTGTGCCATGGGCATGTGCAACTCCCAGCCGAGTTCACCGACATAAGATATTCTTAGGGCGCGTACGGGAGCGCCGGCTACGTCGATAGTTCGAATACGTAACCACGGAAACGATGCATTATCGAGTGCAGCCACCGTAATCGACTGCAGCACGTCACGTGTTTTCGGTCCCGACAACACGAGACAACCGAAATCTTCGGAAACGTTATCAATCGCAACGTTTTCGTTGGAATTACGGTGTTGATTAAACCAATCGAGGACGCGTTGTTCGGAGAAGGCGGCAAAGGCGAGGTAGAATCGTTGTTCGGTCAGCCGGGCTACCGTTATTTCCGCTTCGATGGTGCCCCGATCGTTGAGTATGTGTGTCAACACGATGCCGCCGACTTTTCGTGGCAAGCGGTTGGCAACTACCCGGCTTAAAAAGGACTCCGCATCAGGACCGCTGACATCGAGCTTACCGAAGGCGGAAAGATCCATAATGGCGACCCGTTCACGTATGGCACGACATTCGGCTGCCACCGCATCGAACCAAGGAGTGCGACGAAAACTGTGGATGTCTTTTTGTGGCAATCCATCGCGCGCGAACCAACGCGGTCGTTCCCAACCGTAGATTTCCTCATAAATCGCGCTGGCGTCTTTCAGACGTTCATACAGTGTACTGGTCTTAACCGGCCGACCGGCGGTTCGGTTAAGACCAGGAAACGGAATCTCGTGGCGCAGCAGATAATCTTCTCTTCCTTTTGTAAGCTGATAGTCGCGGTCGGCGAAACGGCCGTACCGGCGTGGGTCAAAATCGCGCATATTGATCTCAGCCGTACCGTGTACCATCCACTGGGCCAGGTATTTTCCAGCGCCAGGACCCCAGGCAATTCCTACCTGTGCGCCGCAGCAACACCAGAAATTTTGTAGCCCCGGGGCAGGGCCTAACAACATGTTGCCGTCAGGGGGTTGTGTGATGGCACCATGCACCACACGTTTGATACCAAGGTCAGCCAAGACCGGCATACGTGTGAAGGCATTCTGTAGCCATGGCATGATGCGGTCGTAGTCGGGATCGAAGAGTTCGTGCTCCGCTTCCCAAGGCGTACCGTCGTCCCAGACTGTATTGGGATTGGCCTTTTCATAGATGCCGATGAGACCGGACTTTTGTTCCATGCGTATATAGCCGCTAACGACGCTATCGTCGCGAACCACTGGTAGCTCTTTTTCGAGTTCCAGAAACTCGGGTACGGTGTCGGTGACCAGATAGTGATGGGTTAAATTGGCAATTGGCAGATCCAGTCCCACCCATTGGCCGACTTGGCGCGCATAAGTGCCGGCAGCGTTGACGATATGCTCGCAGATGATATCGCCGTTCTCGGTACTGACCTGCCACTCACCGCTGCGCTGGCGCGCGATATTGGTGACGCGATTGTGACGTATCACTTCAGCGCCCAGCTGACGCGCACCCTTGGCGAGTGCAAAGCACGCCCCCGCAGGATCCACATGACCGTCGGTTGGTGTATGCAAGGCGGCACGTAGGCCATCCAAGTTGTAGAATGGATGTAGCTGTCGAATTTCTTGGGGTCCGATGATCTCCATCTCGAAGCCGAGACCGCGGCCGATACTAAGGGTGTAGCGCAACCAGTCGAACTCATCCTCGTTGTAGGCCAGACGCAGACTACCGCAGCCATGCCATGTCACAGATTGTCCGGTCTCGGCCTCGAGGGTGGGATAGAGGTCTATGGCGTAGCCATTGATGATGCCCAGGCCATAATGCGACACGGAATGGGTCACCTGGCCGGCCGCATGCCAACTGGAACCGGAGGTCAGCTCGGCCTTCTCGACTAGTACGCAGTCGGACCAGCCGAGCTTCGCCAAGTGGTAGAGTAAGCTGGTGCCCATAATGCCGCCGCCGACGACGACAACGCGCGCGTGACTTCTCATGGTGCCCCCATACATCCTCCGATTCGGTGACGGCGTGGCCCCCACGGCATGATTAAAGGGGATATTTGACAATAAAATTGTACCGCTTACAATGTATTTTGGTACATTTGTATCAATCGCCGATATGGGCACAGAGCAAATACTGAATCGGCTGGTGGACAGCTACGCTGACCTAAGCCCGGTGCTGCGCCGAGCCGCCCAGTACGTGCTCGACAATCCCAATCAAATCGGCATCGATTCCATGCGCCAGCTGGCGGCAGCCGCCGATGTGACGCCCAATACCCTGGTCCGCATGGCCAAGTCGTTGGGTTTCCAGGGGTACGAGGAGTTTCGCCAGCCGTTTCGTGACGTGCTGCGCAAGGGGGTGGAGAACTTTCCTGATCGCGCACGCTGGTTACAGTCACTGGCACAAGGCGGCAGCCACGGGCAGCTGTTCGGCAAAATGGCGGCGGCTAGTTTGTCCAATAGCGAGCAGCTCTTCTCCGACACCAGCGCCAAAGAAATCAAAGCTGCCGCTGATCTAATCGTAAGTTCCAAGACGGCCCATGTATTCGGTATGGGTAGTGCGCATGCGTTGGCACAAAACTTCTGGTATGTGGCGCGTATGGCCTTCGACAATATCGTCTTGGTGTCAAAGCAAGGCAATGCACCTATCGATGACATCGCCAAGATAGATGGCCACGACGCGCTCCTGACTATGACATTCAGCCCATACCGTACCGAAGTGGTAGAGGCGACGCGTTTCGCTAAGAGCAAAGGCGCGAGTATTATCGCCATTACAGACAGCCGCGCGTCGCCCGTGGCGCTGGAGGCGGATCACGTGTTTGTGGTGCCCACCGAGACGCCACAGTTCTTTATGTCGATTGTGGCAATCGCCGCCCTAATGGAGTCGCTATTGGCGTTTATGGTTGCTGGCGCCGGCCCAAGGGTGGTAGCGAATATCGACGCCTTCCACCAGGCACGCTATCAGACCGGTATCTACTGGAGCGAGAAGGGGTAGTAGGCCATGAACGTCAAGAGCGTGAGTTAGTTGGCTGGCAGGTCTTCCCCAGTCCTTGCCTTAGCGCCGCGTTATTACACAGACGCCGATATTTTTCTTCAGGAGAAAGAGAAGATCTTCTTTCGTACCTGGCAAATTGCGGGGCATGTGTCACAAGTAGGGAATCCCGGTGACTACTTTACGTTCCACATCTGCGATCAGAGCTTGTTCGTTATGCGCGGTATGGATAGCCAGCTACGGGCTTTTTATAACGTCTGCAAGCACCGCGCCCATGAGTTGCTGACGGATCAAGGTAATACCTCTCGTATTGTTTGTCCGTATCATGCGTGGACTTATGAGACCAATGGACGGTTGCAAAGGGCGCCCAATTCAGAGAACGTGCCTGGTTTCGATCCAAGCACCATCTGTCTTTCCGATGTCCGGCTTGAGGTTTTCTGTGGCTATATCTTTGTGAATCTCGATCCCGATGCCAAGCCGATGGGCGAACTTTTTCCGGGAGTCGAAGCAGAGATCCGAGAGTTTGTGCCCGCGATCGATGATCTCAAGTTGGCCCACGCGTATTCTGCGGAAGAAAAGGCGAATTGGAAAATCGCAGTAGAGAATTATAACGAGTGTTATCACTGTCGCGTGGTGCACAAGGCGTTTACCAGTGGCGTCGTTGCTGGTGAGTCTTTTGATATTGTGCCCGATGGTTACTGCCTACGACACACCGCTCGTGCTGCCCAAAAGTCGGCTTATGGCTACGATCAAGGGCAAGTCGATCATGCCCAAGACTATAAGTCTTGGTTCTTGTGGCCCACATTTTCTATCCAGGTTTATCCTGGCAGTATCGTCAACACATATCGGTGGTGGACGAATAGCGTCAGTCGCAGCGTGATATACCGCCAGTGGTGGCTACCGAACGGTGAGGTGACAGAAGAACAAATGAAAGTGATAGAGCTCGACCGTACGCAGACATTTGCAGAGGATCTGTCTATCATCAAGTCCGTACAATGTGGCTTGGCCAGCCGTGGTTACAATCCTGGGCCCTTGATAATCGATCCCGCGGGCGGCGTTAACAATGAGCTTTCCGTGTCGGCGCTTCACAATCTAGTAGTGGAGGCGTTGGGAGAAGAATAGGTATTTCGAAGAGGAACGAGTGATGACACAAATACACAGCCTCCCGTTAGAAAACGATGGTGTCACGGAAGATGGGCTCACGCATGATGACTACTATCGCATTGCTGAGAGTTGTTTACCGGGGGCGGGGCTGGGCGGTTACTCACTTCCCAAAGATGTCCGTTTCATTATCGCTAAAGGCGAGGGTTCAAGGATTCAAGATGTGCGTGGCCGATGGTACATAGACTACGTCGGTGGTGCCGGTGCCTTGGTGCTGGGACATTCACATCCCAACGTAATAAAAGCGGTACAGGCTCAACTGCCAAAAGGGTTGCATTACTTCGGTACCCTCAATGACGTGGCCATACGACTGGCGAAGGAATTGGTTGAAGCCATTCCTTGTGCTGAGCGACTTATTTTTACCACCACCGGTTCAGAGGCGACATTTTATGCCATGCGCATCGCGCGAGCCTTTACGGGGCGAAACAAAATCCTTAAGTTCGAAGGCGCTTATCATGGTAATCATGACTACTCTGCGTTCAGCATGTTCCCGTCGAAACCTTCCGACTATCCCAGTGGGCGCGCCGATACCGGTGGTATTCCAAATACGGTGCAACCCACGGTTTTGGTATCGCCCTATAACGATCTGGCAACGGTCGAGAAAATCGTGAAGGAGAACCGCGCTGATCTGGCGGCGGTGATTGTAGAGCCGGTGCAGCGCATCATCTTTCCGAGGCCGGATTTTCTAGCCGGCTTGCGGCGTATCTGCGATGACAACGATGTGTTACTGATGTTTGATGAAGTCGTTACCGGATTTCGACTCGCCTGGGGTGGGGCGCAGGAATATTTTGGTGTAATCCCCGATCTCGCTAGTTACGGAAAGATCGTCGGTGGCGGCGGGCCGCTGGGTTGTGTCGCAGGTAGGGCGGAGATCATCGATCTCGCCAATCCCAGGAACAGGGGTAAGCCCAACTATGCCTATATAAACGGTACGCTGCATGGCAACCCCATCGCTGCTGCTGCCGGTTTGGCGACGTTGGCGGAACTCAAACGACCAGGTTTCTACAAGGCACTGCATGAGAAAGCGGATGAATTCTGTAGGGCCTGTCAGGGGGTGCTAGATCGACATGGATTGACGGCGATAGCGGCCGGTGAGGCGTCTTTCTGGCAGATCCTATTCACCAAGACGGCACCGACTAGCTATGCGGACGTGATGGCGTCTGACGTGGCCGCAGCACGAGCGCTGGATCTCGCCTCACTCAAAGAAGGACTGTACGTCTTGCCCAACGTCAGGCGATTTGTGTCCGCGGTGCATACGAGTGATGACCTTGAAGATACAGTGCGGGCACTGGATAATGCTTGTCGAACGACAAACACCTAGTCTGTAATCAGGCGACAGGAGGTAGCCATGTCTACCGTTGCAGAATCAAATGTCGGGTTTATCGATTGCTGGAATACCATATTGGTACCGAAGTGGAATCGATTCCGCCATCTGTTGTCGGGTAATGGCGAGATTCACAGCAATATCGCCTATAAGGACTTTGGCATTCAAAAAGGTGACAAAGTTGTCGATGTGGGCTGTGGCTATGGAGAGACTTGTCTTGAGATCGGTCGTATGGTGGGTTCCGACGGGGAGGTCCTGGGACTGGATTGCACCGAGGCGTTCTTGGACATCGCTAATAAGGAACGTGACGCGGCCGGACTATCGCAGGTCCGTTTTGAGCTTGGCGATGTGCAGGAATACAGCCTGCCAGAAAACTATTACGATGTAGCGTTTTCGCGTTTCGGGGTGATGTTCTTTCAGTTTCCCGTTGTGGCGCTGAAAAACGTTTGCCGTGGACTCAAACCGGGCGGCAAGGTGTGTTTGATTGTCTGGCGCAGCATCGACGATAACCCCTGTTGGGGCGTGGCTAAACAGATTGCCCTTAAGCACCTTCCACCCGCGGGTGAAGATGCTGCGACCTGTGGCCCGGGACCCTTCTCTTGGGCCGGCGAAGAAACCGACCGCGCCATGCTTAAAGCAGCCGGATTTCCCGAGATCGAACTGTTCAAGAGAATCGATGCCGACGTGTGTATGGGAACGAATCTGGAAGAAGCCATCGACTTTCAGATCTTGGTCGGACCTTCGGGTGAGATCATCAGAGAGGCCGGCGATGAGGGCCAAGAAAAGCTACCGACCATACGCCAACAGATGAAGGACTTTCTGGGCCAGTATTTGCGCGATGACGGTGTCTACTTGCCTTCGAGTACATGGGCCATTATGGCCAGGAAACCTAAATAACTAACAGCTTACGCCTTGGTGCTCAGTAGCGTTTTCGAGTCGACGGGCGGGTTCTCGGCTATTCACCGATGCTTTCAGTAGAAGGTCTTTGGCGCCGTCCCGCATTGTGTGCATCGCTAGCTTCTCGCTATCGCGATCCGCCAGTAGAGTAGTTTATTCTCCATACGCGTGCCTCGAGTTAGCCGGTGCCGATCGAATCATGTTGTCGGCAGCCACTATTTAGAACAATAATCCCTTTCTTGCGGGTTTAGACAGAAAATCGATGACCTCGCTCGAAAGTCTGATCGATTTACGGGGGTTGACCATGTTTGGAGAAGTGGTTCATGCGGCCTGACGAATCTTTTGGAGAGCTGCGCTCGGCAATACGCCAGTTGTGCCAACGGTTCCCCGATGAGTATTGGCGTGGGTTGGACCAGAAACGCGAATACCCGGAAGCATTTGTACAAGCGCTGACCGAAGCGGGTTGGCTAGCGGCCTTGATCCCTGACGACTACGGTGGTTCTGGGCTTGGGGTTACGGAGGCATCGGTGATCCTGGAGGAAATCAATCGATGTGGTGGCAACGCCGGTGCCTGTCATGCGCAGATGTACATCATGGGTACGCTCCTGCGCCACGGCTCGGATGAACAAAAGCGCAAGTACTTGCCGCCGCTCGCGAAGGGTGAACTGCGACTCCAGGCCTTTGGGGTCACCGAGCCCGGCACCGGTTCGGACACCACCAAACTCAAGACCACTGCGGTACGCCAAGGCGATAGGTATATCGTGAACGGTCAAAAGGTATTCACATCTCGCGTGCAACACTCTGACATCATGTTGTTACTGGCGCGGACGACACCGATTGATCGGGTCAACAAGAAAACGGAGGGCCTGTCTGTATTCCTGGTAGACCTACGTAAAGTGGATGAGGATGCGCTTACGGTTAGGCCAATTGATACGATGATGAATCACGAGACCAATGAACTATTCTTCGACGGCTTAGAAATTCCGGCCGAGAATCTTATCGGCGAGGAGGGCAAGGGATTTCGTTACATTCTCGACGGTATGAACGCGGAACGAATACTAATCGCGGCTGAATGTGTTGGAGACGGCTACTGGTTTGTAGAGCGTGCGTGCGGTTATGCCAACGAACGGGTGGTGTTTGGGCGACCGATCGGTATGAACCAAGGCGTACAATTTCCACTAGCGCGCGCGTATATTAACGTAGAAGCGGCCAATCTCATGCGCTTTCGAGCGGCCGAGTTATTTGATGCTGGTCAAGCTTGTGGTGCAGAGGCGAACATGGCGAAGCTCTTGGCGGCAGACGCTTCTTGGGAGGCAGCCAATGCCACTATTCAGACGCACGGTGGTTTCGGTTTTGCTGTCGAGTACGATATTGAACGCAAGTTTCGCGAGACACGATTATATCAGGTGGCACCCATCTCTACGAACTTGATTCTTTCCTACATCGCTGAGCACGTGTTAGATTTGCCGAGATCTTATTAGGAACGAGACTGCCAGCGACTGCCACGTAAGCCAAAATCCGATGCCAAGGGATCGCGGCCAAGCAAATGCCGCCGGACCCAATCAAGCGCAACTTGTGAAGTCAGTATTTTGATCCAATCGCGGTTACCCCAGAGTTGATAGCTGCGTGCACGTACGTTGGTCGAGCCCAGCCCATCGGCGGCCAACGCAATGGTTACCGTACCCACTGGCTTTTCTTTGGTCCCGCCATCAGGGCCGGCGATGCCAGTGGTGGCGATGCCCAGACTAGCCTGGCTAAGGTTACGTACACCGAGTGCCATTTCGCACGCGGTCTCTTCGCTCACGGCACCGAAGCGGGAGAGTGTTTCGGGGCTTACTGATAACGTTTTCCGTTTTAGTTCATTGCTGTAGGCAATCACACCACCGAGGTAATACTCACTGCTCCCGGCCACGTTGGTTATGCGGTTTCCGATGAGCCCACCACTACACGATTCTGCCGTAGCTAGGGTTTGTTTGTGGCGCTTCAGCAACTCGCCAACAACTTGTTCCATGGTGACATCGCCCTCGGCAACCACTGCGTCGCCGAGACGCGCCCGTACAATCTCTGACAACGCTTCGAGTTTATGTTCGGCCTCACTCTGTTTGCCGATCACCGCGATACGCACAGAGACTTGGGGAAAGCTCGCACGGAACGAGAGGCGCGCCTCATCCGGATCGATAGCGCCCATCAGCGCTTCATCTAGCGCCGATTCACTCATCCCGAACGTCTGAAACGTGCGTGAAACAATGCTTCGATCGTCTTCTGACTGACTCAGAATCCACGGGATGACTTGCGTGTCGAGCATCGCCTTCATTTCACGCGGTACGCCGGGCAACACCACGGCAATGGGTCGACGCTGTCCCTGGGGCACCGCCAAACGGTAACCGGGCGCAGTGCCAAGTTCGTTAGGAATTATCTCTGCACCTACTGGAAACCTAGCTTGCTTTAAGTTGTTCTCGGGCATCGGGCGTTTAAGTACCTCGAAGAATCGTCTAATGCGTTGGGCTTGTTCCTCATCGAGGTAAAGTTCTGCGTCTGCCACATGAGCGAGTGTCTCGCTGGTGCGGTCATCGGCAGTTGGGCCAAGCCCACCAGTGGCGATGACAATATCTGCCCGTGCCAATGAGTGATGCCAGGCCCACTCAATCTGCTCGGGATAGTCGCCGACGGTAACGATGGACTGGGCTTCGATGCCTATGGCGCCCAGGCGATCAGCGATATAAGTGGCGTTGGTGTCGACGGTACGACCTTGTACCAATTCATCGCCGGTGGAAATGATTGCGACGCGGCGCTGGCGCTTGGCTTTCACGATAGGTCGTCCTAAATGACTTGTAGCGAGGCTGGTATTATCGCTGTTTCTGCCGGAGATCCACAGCACCAAGTGCCTACTTGATTGTGGATAGGCCGCTCAGTTCTTCCACGCTGACGATAAAGCGCCTATGCACCAGGGTAACCCGGTTCTCACCAATCACGGGGATGAATCGCGGGGCGACATTCAAATAGTCCAGCAGTCGACCGCGCTCCTCTGGCATCAGAAAACGGATCCATCCTGAAAGGGTGGCGCCGCCGATCAAGGCAATTTCTACTCGCTGCTCGCGGGCCACCTCGTTTTCGATTCCCTCTGCCCGTTCCTCGCCGGCCGCGAGCTCAACGCTGATAATGCAGGCCTTATTCAACAAGGTTTCGTAGCGACCGGCGAGTGGCAGGAACTCTTCAGTATCGTCGTTCAACCGATCGACGAGACGACCCGGGGTACCGTCAGCACGGGCGCCCGGCGCATAGAGTCCGCCCTCTAATTTTCGACCATCGTCAAGCAAAACACGCACCGGCACTACCCGTCGTGGTGTTCGAAACATTTTCATTGGTGATTTGGCGCATCCAATCCGGATTTGCTTAAACAGTCTAACACGCGGACAGGTTACGTTGAATCTGTCACCGGTTGGCCGGTGCTTAGTGATTGTGGAGTTTAGTCCCTACTGCATCTCGCAATTGCTGACAACAGCCTGGTGTTTGCCACGAAAGTTCCGATAGTGAATTTCCGCAAACCACAATCCCAGGAGCTGTTCTGTGGCGTGGGCAGCGGGTTTGGCTGACACGTCTGCGGACAGATTGGTAGATCGTCTGCAGGAGAGCCTTCCCAGACGCGTTATCGAGCTCGTCCGGATCGATTGTATGACCTTCTATCTCAAAGACAACACTTAGTTCGTCTTGGCCACAGGTGGCCGAAGCGGCTATCTCGGTGCGATCAAAAAATCTAACCCCTTCCGGTATATCATTATCGAGCGAGAAATCTAGCAAGCTGTCGTGAGTATCGAGAAACTCACTGACGTGATTGTGGCAGCTTTTGTCCCCAAGCTCTTCGGTAGGCATGGCTGCGTGCTGGAGTTGTTCAACGTGTTCTTCGATGGGTGCTTGGTAATGCGCAATCAACCGTGGGTCAGCGGCCTGCTTTTTGCTTTCGTCTTCCAAGAACCTAAGCATCTCTTGGCCAATTGCAAGTTTATCTTTGTTGTTGGCCGCCTGACGTAGGCTAGTTAGCATCTTATTCAGTTTAAAGCGCAGGGCATCGTTATGTAATGCAATCCGCATCTCCTCGAGGTGGGAGAGTTTGCACGGAAGTTCTGACTCGTCCAGATCTTTGGCGGCCTCAATCGCTCGTTGGACCTGAGATAATTTCACCCAGATATCGTCGTGCTCGTTGATGGCGCGAATGGCGTTGTTAAGTGTTTGTGTGCGATCACGGACATCTACTTGGGGTGCTGACGGACGTGAGGTTGCATAGTGCCAGGCCCGCGCTGCCACATATGTGGCCACGATGGCGATAAACAACACCATTAGGTCAGGCAATATATCCAAGTTTGCTCCTGTGCGTCTTTGGCGCTAACGAGCCCTGTTTTCCCTGCCAGGAGGGCTACCGACTGGTCGACGACCCGGTAGAAAAGGCACATTCCGTGCCAATCGGGTGCTTGAAAAAAATGCAGGTGTTTCAGCACCTTACGTAGTGCAGAATCTTAACGGGCTGACTCGGCGGGCAGAATTACGGCTATGTGTGCCCGGCATCGAACGAGGGCTGCGAAAACCAGTCTGGAATTGCCGGATTTCCTCTCGCGACTCGATCACTCACGTCGACCGCTCATCCGACGATTTTAGGCGATTGTCTGAAGCGCCTGTCAGATAGCCCAACCCCTATGTAGCTTTATAGATAGACCACTAGGGATGAGTTTCATGGAGGAATTCTAGTGCTATGTAGGGAAGTAGATGTCTACCGGCGTGGCAGATAGCTCCGATCCTCTCCCAGTTAGATTGGCAAAAATCATTTGTGGCGCAGGTAGCATGGACGAATCACTTTTAGGGGCGAACCTTGGGAATCTTTGATAAAGCGTGCCCGCAGTGTACGGCCGATAACGCTGCGGGTGCAGTTCGCTGTGCCTGTGGGTTTATCTTCGATACGGCCGACGCAAACGATTTGGGTCCTTCGCCGCAGGAGACAGCCGAA
>LXTK01000232.1 GCA_001643475.1 Proteobacteria bacterium SPGG2
CCACGCGCCGAAGAGCACCGTGGCGTCTCGCGCAGAGTCGTAGGCCATCGCGTGGCCGCTGCGCGGGGAGGGGGTGGTCGCGGGCCGAAGCGTCCACTCGACGCCCGTCTGCGCCCAGGTCTCCCGGCGGTCGCTCAGGGCAAATACGGCCTCTAGAAAATACTCGGACATGTCGGCCGCACGCTCGAATAGCCCTTCCTTCTCGTAAATGTCGAGCACGGCGAGGCCGGCCGCACAAGCGGCCGGATGCGCCGAGTACGTATAGCCATGGAATAACTCGATGGCCTCCGCCGGCGCCGGACCACAAATGGCATCGTAGATATTTTTGCTCACGGCGACTGCACCCATAGGCTGGGCACCGTTGGTCAATGCCTTGGCCATGGTCATCATATCCGGGGTTACGCCAAAGCTTTGCGCAGCGAATGCCTTGCCCGTACGCCCAAAACCACAGATGACCTCGTCAAACACCAGCAGAATCCCGTGTGCGTCACAGATCTCTCGCAAGCGTTCGAGATAGCCCTTTGGCGGCACGAGAATCCCGGTCGAGCCGGCAATCGGCTCTATAAAGCAGGCGGCAATCGTATCCGCCCCATAGAGTCCCACCATTCGCTGCAGATCTTCAGCGAGCTCGGCACCACTTTCTGGCTGTCCTTTCGTGAAGCGGTTTTCCGGTAGCCATGTATGGCGCAGATGCGCGACACCGGTGAGCCCTACCCCAAAGGCTTCGCGGTTCTTGACCAGACCACTCAAGGAAGTACCACCAATGTTCACGCCGTGATAGGCACGCTCGCGCGATATGAAGCGCATGCGCTGTCCCTGGCCCCGGGCCCGGTGATAGGCGAGCGCGATCTTTAGCGCTGTATCGACGGCCTCGGAACCAGAATTAGCGAAAAAGACATAGTCCAAATCACCAGGAGTGAGCGCCGCCACTCTTTGCGCCAACTCGAAAGATAAAGGATGGGCACTCTGGAAAGGGGCACAGTAATCCAACTCCATCAGTTGCTTGCCGACAGCATCGGCGATTTCACGGCGACCATGTCCAGCTGCCACACAAAAGAGCCCCGACGAACCGTCTAGAATGCGCTTCCCCTCGTGGCTCTTGTAGTACATACCCTCGCCGCTGACGAAAATCCGTGGATTCGCCTTAAAGTCGCGATTGGCGGTAAAGGGCATCCAGTAATGTTCAAGTTTCTCGCTAGAAATATTCATTTCGGTCTTCCTCAGGTATCTATTGTTGACCCGCGCCGGGGTTACAATAGACTCGTTCCCCCATGGCCGAGTAGAGCCAGTTCCGAGACTCGGATTAGACCAGCTCCATGCGTGACCAACTGCTGCACCTGTCGCCCGACAGCAACGCCAGCCTACAAGCCCAGATTCGCGAGTTGCTGGTCTCAGCCATCCTAGATGGCCATATGCCTAGCGGTAGCGCGCTGCCCTCGTGTCGCAAATTGGCGGTGCAATTGGGGGTTGCACGAAACACGGTTGTACTTGCCTATCAACAGCTTGTCGATGAGGGTTACTTGATCTCACGCGAGCGTAGTGGTTATTACGTTGACAAAGACATTCTCGCGGGGCGAGTGGCGCGCACCCCGCGTGCACAGATGCATACCGCTACTGCACCCGATTGGTCAGCTCGGTTAAAGATGAGGCCCTCGAGTCAGCGAAACATCGTCAAACCCCATGACTGGCAGCGATACACCTATCCGTTCATCTACGGCCAACTGGACCCGGCGTTGTTCCCGGTTGCCGACTGGCGCGAATGTGCGCGCGAGGCGTTGAGTGTGGTGGCGATCCGCGACTGGGCACGTGATCGCATCGACAGCGATGATTCACTTTTGATCGAACAAATACATACGCGCCTTTTGCCTCGACGCGGGGTGTGGGCGTCGCCCGATGAGATTCTCATCACGGTAGGCGCTCAACACGCCCTTTATCTATTGGCCACACTGTTAGTCACAAGTGGGAGTACGGTCGGCATCGAAGACCCCGGTTACCCGGATGCGCGCAATATCTTCGCTGTCAAGACATCGCGCATGGTAGGACTACCGGTTGATGAGGCCGGCCTGATCGTAAACAAGAATCTCGACCAATGTGACTACATCTATGTCACCCCAAGCCATCAGTCCCCCACCACCGTGACGCAGTCGCTACAACGTCGCCAATTACTTCTCCGTCACGCGGTAGACCGAGATTTTGTCGTTATCGAAGATGACTACGAGTGTGAAACCAACTTTGTTGGTGATCCAACGCCGGCGTTGAAGAGTCTTGATGAAAACAACCGTGTCATCTATGTCGGCAGCGTCTCCAAGACCCTGGCGCCCGGGCTACGTCTCGGTTATATGGTCGCACCGCCTGAACTTATACGAGAAGCGCGCGCGCTTCGTCGACTGATGTTGCGCCACCCACCGGCCAACAATCAGCGTGCGGTGGCGTTATTCCTGGCCCGAGGACATCATGATTCACTCGTACGCCGCTTGAGCCACGCATACAGAGACCGATGGCAAGTCATGGGAGGGGCGCTTGCCCGCTATTTGCCAGACTCCACGCGGGTCCCAACATTCGGCGGTACCTCGTACTGGGTCAGAGGCCCAGCTGGATTGCACGCGGATCATCTACAACAACAAGCGTTGGCCCACGGCATCCTCATCGAACCTGGACAGGTCCATTTCATGTCGGACAATCCGCCCGTAAACTACTTTCGCCTTGGTTTTTCTTCGATACCGGCCGATCGCATCGAGCCCGGTATACGCAAGCTCTCGAACTTGATCCACCAGCTGATATAAGAGCAAACGTTCATCGAACGGAACCAGCCTGGGCGTCTTGGCGCTGTTCCTCGCCTGGCATAGACGAAATATCACTACTGGTACTATACGCTCCGCCAAGCGGATCCTAGATTAGTCGGTTAAAAATCAGACGTGCCCCTAGGAGAGTCCAGATGTTAGTCGGCGTACCCAAAGAGATAAAAGTGCACGAGTATCGCGTGGGCCTGGTACCGAGCAGCGTGCTCGAGGTGGTTGCTCATGGTCATAGTGTAATCGTCGAGACTGCGGCCGGCGCCGGAATTGGCGTTAGCGATTTCGACTACGAGGCGGCCGGCGCTACTATCGCGGCGAGAGCCGAGGAAGTTTTCCAAAAAGCGGAGATGATCATTAAGGTCAAAGAGCCACTGGCCGAAGAACGGGCGCGTCTGCGAGATGGGCAGGTGCTGTTCACCTATCTGCACCTCGCGCCGGACCCAGACCAAACGGAGGATCTCGTAAAAAGTGGTGCCACTTGTATTGCCTACGAGACGGTGACCTCGCCGCACGGCGGGCTGCCGTTGCTGGCGCCGATGTCCGAAGTCGCTGGCCGCATGTCTATCCAGGCGGGTGCCTACTGCCTTGAAAAGGCCCACGGTGGCCTGGGCGTGCTGCTTGGCGGTGTGCCAGGCGTGGATCCAGCCAAGGTGGTAGTTTTGGGTGGCGGCGTTGTCGGCGCCCACGCCATTCATATTGCGCTGGGTATGGGTGCGGATGTTTGGGTTCTCGACCGTTCGATGGATGCCTTACGGGCCTTGTGGCGCCAATTCGGCCGACCGCTAAATACCGTGTACTCCACCCGCGCCGCGGTCGCGCGTCACGTACTCGGGGCTGACCTTGTAATCGGTGGTGTCCTCATACCGGGGGCAGAAACGCCGAAGTTGGTGACGGCAGAAATGGTCAAGCAGATGAAACCCGGCGCAGTCGTTGTTGACGTCGCCATTGACCAGGGAGGTTGCTTCGAGACGTCTCGTCCCACCACCCATGCCGAGCCGACTTACGCCGTCGACGGTGTCATTCACTATTGTGTTGCCAACATGCCGGGTGGTGTACCACGCACATCCACCTTCGCCCTGAACAACGTCACGCTACCGCACGTACTTGCTTTGGCGGACAAAGGATATAAGGAGGCCTTGCAGGACGATCCACATCTGCTAGCCGGGCTCAATGTACACAAGGGCGACGTTACCTACGAACAAGTAGCGAATGCGCTGGGGTATCCCTATCGTGATCCGTTAGACGCGTTAGCTGCCTAACACAGCAGCTATCTCGTACGCAAATAATTGTCAATTCGATTTTGTTGAGGAAAAAATTATGGCACGCATGACACCAAGCGAAGCGTTTGTTGAAACGCTAGTGGCCCACGGCGTTACCGACATGTTCGGTATCGTCGGTTCGGCCTATATGGACGCGCTTGATGTTTTTCCGGCCGCGGGCATCCGCTTTATCCCCACCGTGCATGAGCAGGGAGCGGCCCACATGGCGGACGGTTATGCCCGCGTTAGCGGTCGACATGGCGTATGCATAGGTCAGAACGGACCAGGCATCACCAACTTCGTCACCGCCATCGCCGCTGCGTATTGGGCCCACACACCGGTGGTAGCGATTACGCCGGAAACGGGCTCCACCACTATAGGGCTAGGCGGATTCCAGGAGACCAATCAACTTCCTATTTTTTCGCCTATCACCAAGTATCAAGGACACGTCACTGGGCCCGGCCGCTTGGCCGAGTTTACGGCGCGTTGTTTCGATAGGGCGATGGCCGAACGTGGACCGACGCAGCTAAATATCCCGCGCGATTTCTTTTACGGAGATATCGACGTAGACATCCCGCAACCTCAGCGGCTTGAATTAGGCGCCGGTGGCGCGCAGAGCCTAGACGAAGCGGCGCAACTGCTGGCAAGTGCCAAATTTCCGGTTATCGTTTCTGGTGGTGGCGTCATCATGGCTGGTGGCGTAGACCAATGCGTGGCGCTGGCTGACTATCTAGGTGCCCCAGTGGTCAACAGTTATCTGCATAACGATTCTTTCCCGGCCAATCATCCGCTTTGGTGTGGGCCGCTCGGATATCAGGGTTCGAAAGCGGGCATGAAACTGATTCAACAGGCCGATGTGGTGTTGGCGTTGGGCACACGCTTAGGGCCCTTCGGCACCCTGCCCCAGCACGGCCTCGATTATTGGCCAAAGAATGCCAAGATCGTTCAGGTCGATTCTGATCACAAAATGCTGGGCCTGGTGAAGCACATTTCGGTTGGGGTCTGTGGTGACGCCAAGGCGGCGGCCGCGGCAATCCTCGACCGTTTACAGACCAAGAAGCTTGCCAGCGAAGACAACAAGCAAAAGCGACTGGCTGAAATCAAGCGTCAAAAAGAGACTTGGGAATCTGAGCTCGATGCTTGGACGGAAGAGGCCGATGAGTGGAGCCAGCGAGTGGCGAAGGAAGATGCCGGTCTACTTCATCCGCGACAAGTGCTAAGCGAGCTGGAAAAGGCCATGCCCGATGACGCTATGGTGTCTACCGATATCGGCAATATCTGTTCGGTGTCTAACAGTTACCTGCGATTCAATAAACCGAATAGCTTTTTCGCCGCAATGAGTTTTGGCAACTGTGGCTATGCGTTTCCGACAATTATCGGTACCAAGGTGGCGGCACCAGAGCGGCCGGCCATCGCCTATGTCGGTGACGGCGCCTGGGCCATGAGCATGGGTGAAATTCTCACTTGTGTGCGCGAAAAAATCCCAGTGACACCGATCGTGTTTAACAATCGTCAGTGGGGCGCCGAAAAGAAGAACCAGGTGGACTTCTACGCCAAGCGCTTCGAGGGCGTGAATCTCGAGAACCCAAGCTTCGCCAAGATTGCCATCGCTATGGGCGCTCAGGCGGTAACGGTGGAGAAGCTCGAAGAGGTTGGGCCAGCGTTACAGAAGGCTTGCGAAGACCAGAAGGCCGGCAAGACCACGATCGTCGAAGTAATGTGCACCCGTGAACTCGGTGATCCGTTCCGGCGCGATGCGTTGAAAAAACCAGTACGCTTACTCGACAAATACAAGACCTACACGGTCAACTAACAGAGTGCTGAAAAACTTGCTTTCAGCAGTCTGTTAGGACGGTAGAAGGATCTACCGTACATTTATCAAACAATAAGTGTTTGACAAATGGAGCAAAGCAAAAACCGCGCTTTTTGCTTTGGCCGCTTTTACGCCTCCGTGCGCTCGCGGCACTCGTGCATCCCTGCACTTCGCGAGCTGAGGAGCGGTACAAGAAAGTACCACCTGCGGAGCGGAGGATGCAAAAAGGCCCCGGGCGAAGCGGGCCAAGACGAAGGTCCGGTGGACCTTTGTCCCGCTGAGCGGGTTCGCCACGGATGGCGAACCCCGGGCTTACAAGCGCAGCCGAATTGCGAAGCGCAGCAAGGACTTTTTCAGCATCTTGCCGCAGCCGCCTTGGCTGCGGTCGGGCTAGCGCCTTCTTGCCTGCTCATGATCCAACTAATGAGCACAAACATCCTGCAAGATCATGTCCGCTGCCTTCTCCGCAATCATTACCACCGGCGCGTGTGTGTTGCCCGAAACCAATGTCGGCAT
>LXTK01000289.1 GCA_001643475.1 Proteobacteria bacterium SPGG2
TCGTCGATTACGAGACTGATCAACATCGGCACCGAGCCGTTCCTCATCGGGGCCGCTGTGAACTCAGTGTTGGCTCAGCGACTCGTCCGATGCATCTGCAAACACTGCAAGGCCGAGATTGCCGTGACGCCGGAGATCGAGGAGTTCCTCACCATGCACGGCATCACGGCGTCCCAAGTGATGAAGGGTAAAGGCTGTCCGCGCTGTCGGGAGACCGGCTACAGCGGCCGAGTCGGACTGTACGAGCTGCTCCTGTTGGACGATCACCTTCGGGACGCCATCGCCCGCAACCCCAACGTCACCGAGTTTCGGCGCATGTGTATCGAGCGTGGCATGGTGACGTTGCGCGAAGATGGTTTCCAGAAGGTCGCCGCAGGCTCCACCACCGTCGAAGAAGTCCTGCGCGTCACCGAAGCGACAATCTGAAGCACGAGGCAGTCGCGGAAGGCGAACCTNGNACKTGCCAGCGGAGCAGGATAGCGGAGCGCGGCAAGGACCTTTTCAGTATCTTCCTAGATGAGGGCCGGCGAGCAGCCATTCAAGCGTCTCCCACGAAAGTGTATTGTGGTCTTTCCCGATAGAAAGCCACTATTGCACCTTAGCCAAGGTGGCAAGCTCTTGTTTGAGTTTATCGCGTTCTACTTTGACCCGTACGAGCTGTCGCGTGAGCATTTCAATTGAAACCTGGCTTTGTTGCACCTTAAATTCGGCCTCATTTAGCGCATTTTTCACCTGCATCAGTTCCCGCTCCAGGTGCGCGACACGCTTGTCCGCAGCCGACTCACACCCGAGCGCGAGGGATACAATCATGACGAGAAACGTTACTCGATAAGGCATTCTGACTCCTTGCGCGCTACCAGTAGCTGGCACCAGGATATACCGTACCCGCACGCGCCCGTATTCTAAAGAATCCGCCGTTTCGAGCCGATATAGAAATGATTATCTGGTTTCTTGTCTAATTGGGTACGTGCTCAAATCCTAAGTAAACGCGTATATTGTTGCAATGTGGGATATTTGTGCCCAATTCTTGCATAAGCTAATAAACCGATAGAATACTAGAGGTTGTGTCTATGCGGCTTCCGACCCTAAAGCAGTTTTTTCGCCATCAGCTGCAACATGGTTTCGGTGAATATGGTCTTGCCGAACCCGCCACCGTCGAATATGTGAGCGACGTATTGACACGTTTTGCCCATACACGTTCGCTTTATGCGGTGCATGATCGAGCCGGTAGACCGCTTTGCCATGTGGCCGACATGCTGGCTGAGTGGCACGGCCCAGGCTACGAAGACACGCCAGATAGACACCGTCAGGCATCGGTGGCAAGACACGTCGGCGAATACACATTGTTTATGAGTGGCTTGTTTCGCCAGCGCCTAAAGTCGCGCGGCGAGCTCGATTACTACATGGACAACGGACGTAATGCGTTTTTACATTGCGCACACTACGAACTTAACCCCCAACGACAAAGCCTGTTCCGCGGATTGCACTTTAATTTCAAACAGATCGCAAACACCTTGGATTATATGGTGCGAATCCAATTTCCGTTCTCGTCGAAACCGATTACGGCACACACGTTGATAACGTCGTTCTGGCGAACTTGAATAGTTAAGGATCATTTCTCGTATTCCCGGCGTCGCGGTTATAATGCTGGGCGTTCAATCCCATTCATTCGTCCACTTGTGCAGGAATGTTCCACCGCCGACAAAAGTTACGTTTTCAATGTACCGGTTGTGGTGCTTGTTGTATCGGCAACCCAAATCGTTACTACATCGCCGCCAGTCGCGCCGAGCAAGACGGAATCAGGACATTTCTAGGGGTGTCGAAAGCGTGGTTTCGACGTCGATATATCGTTAAGATTGACGAAAACACCGAGGGCATCCGCATGGAAAGCGACGGTCGCTGCACATTTCTCGACCGCGCGAATCGGTGTCGTGTCTATGGAGTGCGCCCCAAGCAGTGTCGGACGTATCCCTTTTGGCCAGAAGTCGTGGCCACGCGCTCAAGCTGGCAATCGGAAGCCAAGACCTGCGAGGGTATCGGTCGTGGGGCAGTGATCCCGTTGAAACGCATCGAGATTGCACTAAAGACCTCAGCAGACTAAGGCTACACCTAGCCCAGCCAGCCTACCATTGCCGAAACGGAGTTGAGACCGGAATGTGGCCGCTGTGTCAACCGATCCCAACCTCGCGCGTTAATCCACATGTTACAAGCCAACAAACGTGCGGAGATATCTCAGATGACAACCAAGACCTGGGTAGCAGCTAGCGCAATCGCGCTAATAACGGCGCTTCCGGCCTTTCAGACGGCGGCCGATGTGGGTGACCGTATCGACCACCGGCTCGACAGACGCGGAGATCGCATCGACCACCGACTCGACCGCCGCGGCCAGCGCATAGACAATCGTCTTGATCGCAAAGCCGAACGTGCCGAGGCAGCCGGCAGGCCCAAGCTCGCCAAAAGGCTGGATCGAAAGGGCGATCGCATCGAGAACAGACTGGACCGACGTGGTGATCGTATCGACCATCGCTTAGATCGGCGCGGTGATCGTATCGATCGTCGTCTAGATCGACGTGGCAAACGCATCAACAACCGGCTCGACCGCCGCGCTCACCGCCGGAAACGACGCTAGCCACCGGAAAGTCTGGCCATGAACGCGCGGGTGAGCTACGAAAATAATAGCGACACCCCATCTGTGGGAGGGCACAAAACCTGGATTCCTCGCGGGCACTGGATCAATTCTTGGCTAGCGTCGAAAGACGCGCTTTGGTCATGGCGCGTACCGCCACTGGCGACAACGACGAGGCGTTGGATCTCGTTCAAGACGCGATGCTGCGACTGGTCAAGCATTACAGTGCCCAGCCGGCGGCCGAGTGGGGACCGTTATTTCATCGTATCCTGCAGAGCCGTATTCGTGACTGGTACCGGCGTACACAGGTACGCAATCGGCTTCGGGTATGGTTCAGTCGCCGCGATGCGGATGAATGCGGCGATATCATTGAGCAGCAGCCGCATCATAACCCAGGACCAGACGTGAGCATGGCGAGCAATCAAGCCATCGTTGCCTTAGAAGCCGGACTCCATAAACTTCCCTTGCGACAACAACAGGCCTTTTTGTTGCGCGTGTGGGAAGGTATGAACGTCGCCCAAGCTGCCCACGCCATGCGTTGCTCAGAGGGTAGTGTAAAGACACATTACTTCCGAGCGTTGCGTAGTCTACGCGAGTCGCTCGAGGATTACTGGTAATGCCATCGGACAACGATCAAGCGTTCACAAAAGCGGCCAAACAGTCGCTCGATCAGGCGGCCGACAATCTCGACGCCGACACGGTAACGCGGTTACACGCGGCCCGTAAGCACGCCATTGCCGCTCACCGCCAACACCGTAAACCATGGATCAATGTTTGGGTACCCGCAGGCGCCCTTGCGGCTGGACTCGCAGTGATGGTGGCGACACTCATCTGGTTCACGGTACCGACCAGCCTGCCGCTTACCGACATTGAAGATCTGGAGTTATTGGCGGCCCACGAAGGCATCGAATTCTATTCAGATCTCGATTTCTACGATTGGCTCGCAACACAAAGCGATGCCGGTTGATTGGTTAGTGATGGGATTGGTGGCGACGATGGCGTTCGCAGAACCGGAGCTGGTCGATCCAGATCTGGAATCGGATCTCGAACTACTGGAGTTCCTAGGTAGTTGGGAGACCGATGACGGTGAGTGGATAGACCCCACTATGTTGGCAGACGAACCCGAGATGGATGTGCCAGCAGACGCGCAAGAAAATGATTAGTAAGTCAGGACGCATACAGGTTTTGTCCACGCTCCGGTTGTTGCAGCGCCTGGCAATAGGTATGGCACTGACATTGCCCTTGGCATGTTTCGCTGCCGAGACCGCGGCTGAGCTCGATTGGGATCAACTCGGCGCCGACGAGCAACGGTTGTTGAGCCCATTACGTGATCGATGGAATGAGCTCCCGGTTGAGCGAAAACAACGCTTACGCAAAGGCGCAGCCCGGTGGGCGGTGATGGCTCCCGAGGAACGCCGACGCGCCCGCCAGCGACTCAAACGTTGGCGTCAGCTGACACCCGAACAGCGTAAGCGCGTGCGCCAACGCTATAAACGTTTTCGACAACTTTCACCAGAACAGCAGCGGGGGATACGTCGTCACCACAAGTGGTTTAAGAGTCTATCGCCTGAGCGACAGCAGCTGCTTAGAAAGCGCTGGCAAAACATGTCGCCCGAGGAACGCCAAAGATTTCGCCAGAAATGGCAACAGGGACAACGTCCCTTAACAAATGAACAGCGACGCCGCTTACCGGCACACAGACGCAATGCGTCACCGGCACAGCGCAAACACCTCAAAGCGCAGCAACGCAAACCCCGGGCTATGCCGGCGCCCTAGATCGCTTACTGGCTTTTCCCCGTACCTCGTCGACAGGATACTTCTTCTCGTTGAGATCGATCTTGCACCAGGCGGCGGAGATTAAATCGACATCGAGTTTGTCGGCCAGGCGCAGCAGGTAAATGAACACATCGGCCATTTCCAATGCCACTTGTTGGCGCGTCTCGGGAGACAAGCTAGTGCTCTGCTGCTCGGTCAACCATTGAAAATGTTCGACAAGTTCCGCAGCCTCTACGCTCAACGCCACCGCCAGATTCTTGGGGGCATGAAACTGATCCCAGTCGCGCGCTTGCGCAAACTCTCGCAAACGCTGCTTTAGCGCGGTCAACGCATCGAGTTGTGAGCCCAAGCGAGAATCATCAATCATCGTAAGCGGCCAGTCGCTTGCGAGCACGTTGGATCGCTTGGCGCACTTGCGCTGGCGCAGTGCCACCAACGTGATTACGTGCATTAACGGACCCTTCCAGCGTCAGTACATCGAAAACGTCTGATTCGATTTCCTTGCACCTGCCCTGCAGTTCCGACAATGACATCTGCGAAAGATCCTTATCTGTATCCATACCTAGACGCACAAGGTTGGCGACAATCTCATGAGCATCGCGAAACGCTATCCCCTTGCGTACTAGGTAATCCGCTAAATCGGTAGCGGTAGTAAACCCATCTTGCGCTACCCTCAACATCGCATCTCGATCAAGTTCCATACCTTCAAGCAGTGCAACGAATACATCGAGGCTCGTGCTCACAGTATCGACCGCATCGAATACGGGCTCCTTGTCCTCTTGATTGTCTCGATTATAGGCTAGCGGTTGCGCCTTCATCACCGTCAGCAGCGCAACCAAGGCGCCGTTCACGCGACCAGTTTTGCCGCGGATCAACTCGGCCACGTCCGGGTTCTTCTTCTGCGGCATGATCGACGAGCCAGTACACAAATCATCACTGAGCTCGATGAATCCAAACACACTCGACGCCCACAATATGATTTCCTCACAAAACCGAGACAAGTGAGTCATAAGCTGCGCTGTCGCAGCGACCAACTCGATAGCAAAGTCGCGATCGGAAACAGCGTCAAGCGAATTCTCGGCCACCTCATCGAACCCGAGTAGACGCGCCGCGTACTCACGGTCAATCGGATAGCTTGTGCCTGCCAGTGCCGCAGCGCCAAGCGGCAGTATATTTACGCGCTTACGGCAATCCTTCATACGTGCGTGATCGCGCGACAACATCTCAAACCAGGCAAGCATGTGGTGCCCGAAAGTCACCGGTTGGGCCGCCTGCAAGTGAGTAAACCCGGGCATGATGGTGTCGGTTTCACGTTCGGCCACTACCAACAGTGCCGCTTGTGTGCGCGCAATTCGTTGGCACAGAGCATCGATGCTGTCACGCACATAGAGTCGCATATCTGTGGCGACTTGGTCGTTACGCGACCGACCTGTGTGGAGCTTTTTCCCTACCTCACCGATCTGATCGATGAGACGTGCTTCAATATTCATGTGCACGTCCTCAAGTCGCGACTCCCAGGAAAACTTGCCTGCCTCAATCTCTGTTCTGATCGATTCTAAGCCTCCGACAATCGTGTCACATTCCTTTTCGGACAGGACTTTCACATGCGCCAACATACGCGCATGTGCAATGGAGCCGGCAATGTCGTAAGCGTACAGACGTCGATCAACGTCGATCGAGGTGGTAAACGCCGCTACCGCCGCATCGATGGGTCGGGCGAATCGGCCACTCCAGGGCTTCTCCTCAGGCATAACTCACACCGGATTCTCTTCCCATACTGATCTAAACTCCAACCCGTCGCTATGCAGTTCTGCCCCCCGGGAAGCCAAGATACGGACCAAAATTCAGCCGCTCGCAGCCGCCGCGGCCGCCCATCTGTAATCGGGCTCCGACCGTCGGTAATTACCCTCTGATACGTTGTTGTTGGCCAATTCTCGAGTTATTTTTATTGTTACCTGGTTCGGTTTGTCCTTTTGTGCACCCCCACCCCGAATACCGAATCAGGTATTTGAACCCCCCAACTTTGGGGGGTTTTTTATTTCCAACGCAGGCAAGGAGTATACTCGCCGGCTATCGCAAAAGCAGCCAAGGAACTGCGCTAAACAATGGCGGCACAGTACCTATAACCTGCCGGACGACGTCAATCTTGTCTATATATTAAATACCGCCCCTGGATCTTGGTACAAGCGGTCGACTCCAAAGGCGGGCAGTAGGCTCGTGGCCCTGAAAGGTTGATACTCAACCACCTTGCTTACGCTGCGAGCTTTGCGTAAAAATGAATGATCGTTCGCCCAGTGTCCTAGAGAGATAGCCGATACAAACGCCCTTCGGCCTTAAATACAGACCGGCAACGTATAAGGAAGCATGCGCCCACTTACTACACGAGCAGACGGGTCGGTGCCTAAGGCGCCTGATGAGGAACGTCACTTCCTGCCGAATTTTGGTTCATTTGGCATCGCCATACGGATCATTCTGCTCTCAGAACTCATTGCCATCATCATCACCCTCGGGCGCAATCCCTTGTTCGATGAGCGTGCTTGGCAAGAATTCAATATTATCTCGGCGTTCGCGTTGTTGGTATCGCTTTGTGGTGTGATCGCCCTAAAATTCATTTCGCCGTTCATCCGACGTATGTCGGCATTGGCTGGATCTATCGTTGTGTTTCTATTGTTGCTGTGCGTAACAGCACTGGCGACGGAACTGACGGTCTATATGCTCTTCGATCTGGGGCTAATCGCCGAACGCTGGCCAGAGTGGCGAGAATCTTTATTGGTGCGTAGCTTGATAATCGCCGCGCTAATCGGAATACCTGGTTTACGATATTTGTTTCTCAGACGTCGCGCCGAGACTGATGCAAGAGAACGACAAGAAGCCAAATTGCAGGCGCTACAGTCTCGGATTAGACCACACTTCCTGTTTAACAGTATGAACAGTGTCGCCAGCCTAACCCGAAGTGACCCCGCTAAAGCCGAAGCTGTACTGCAAGATCTGGCCGATTTGTTTCGAGTGTTGTTGGCGGATGCGCGTAAGCTTGTACCAATATCGACTGAGCGTGAGATCTCACGTCAATACCTGGAAATAGAAAAAGTGCGACTAGGCGATCGCCTAAACGTGAAGTGGCATGTTAGTAATGTCCCACGCTACGCCATGATACCGGCACTTACGCTGCAGCCACTGCTAGAGAACGCTATCTATCATGGCATCGAACCGCGCTTTGCTGGTGGTACGGTCAGAATCGAACTGTGGACCGAAGGCGATATGCTACACGTCATGATCAGCAACCCGCTGCCGGACGTGCCCTCTGCCGCACATAACCAGGGCAACAAGATAGCCCAAGACAACACCCGCGAGCGGTTGATGACCCAGTTCGGTGGCCGCGCCACTATGCAAGCATTTGAGCAGGGCGGTCAATATCACGTAAAACTGGGCATGCCTATTGTCAGGGGATGATGTGGAACTTTTGAACAGAAACGCGATGCGTGAGTGGGTACGGTCAGCCGCTAGACAGCTGGACCATGATACCGTGTTCTCACGCGCAGACGTGGACGGCGAAATACTGCCCAACTTCTGTGAGGCACGCACCATACTCAGCATCGCGATCGTGGCGCAGATGCTGGCAATCCTGATCGCGTTGGTGACGAGGCGGACACCCGTCAACCTATTCCACGATTTGCTGCTGACCTCACTCTTTGTGCAATGGATCGGCCTCGCTAGCGCGGGCGCACTGTGCGTCTCGCGTAAATACCTAAACCGACTTAGCAATTTGCGGGCCTTTGGCATGGCCTACTTGCTGTTATTGTGCGTGACGTGGTTGGTAACGGAATCAGCGGTGTGGCTTTTATTCGCCTTCGACAAGATCCATACGCCTAGGCCTGAGTGGTATAACTACTTCCACGTTCAGAATATATGCGTGAGCGCAATTATCAATGCACTGGTATTGCACTATTTTTTCGCCAAGCACGAGTTGCGAGTGCGCACACTTTCGGCCGCACGCACCAAGGCGCGGGCCATGCTCTCGCGGATTCGGCCGCAGTTCGTGTTCAACAGCATGAACATTATCGCCAGCCTCACGCGCAGTGATCCCGCCAAGGCTGAGGCGGCCATCGAAGACATGGCCGACCTGTTCCGGATGATGCTTAGCCAGGACGAGACGCTGGTACCCGTAAAGCACGAGATCGAGGTGGCCCAGAAGTACCTGACTATAGAGGGCCTGCGCCTGGACAATCGGCTACAGATAGATTGGGATATCGGCAAATTCCCGCGAAAGGCGGTCATGCCTATATTAACCCTGCAACCACTGCTAGAAAACGCCATTCGCCACGGAATCGAGCCGATCGTGGCAGGCGGCGTCATCACCGTGCGGCTTTGGGAACACGAAGATAAGATCTATATTAAGATCATAAACCCGATTCCTCGGACCCGAGCCAAACGAGCGGCGGACAGCCACAGCATGTCACTGGAAGATATCCGCCTCCGCTTCCAGAGTTACTACGGGGATACGGCGAGGTTGGAATTTGGAAGGGAAGAAGAGCAGTACATCGTCAATGTTGTATTGCCCATTCGCAAGGAGAAGACGTGAGAGTACTAATCGTAGATGACGAGAAATTAGCACGTGACCGTTTGCGCGAGCTATTGTCGGATATCGGTGGTTACGACGTAATCGGCGAGGCCATGAATGGCAACGAGGCAGTCGAAAAAACGGCCGAGCTCAATCCTGACACGTTGCTAATGGATATCCGTATGCCAGGCATGGATGGTTTAGAGGCAGCCATGCACCTCATGGGCATGGAAGCACCACCCAACGTGATCTTCACCACCGCTTACGACCAGCACGCGCTGGATGCATTCGAAGTCAACGCGGTAGACTATCTATTGAAACCCATCCGCCGTGATCGGCTTGCTAATGCATTAACCAAAGCGCAAAAACTCACAGCGCGCCAGTTACGGGAAATTAATCAGACACAGCAAGAACCACCGGCACGGACACACATCAGCGTTCACCTGCGCGGCAATATTCGTCTGGTACCGTTACCCGACGTGGTCTATTTCCTAGCGGACAGCAAGTATGTGGCAGTGCGTACTGCGACCGAAGAGCACTTGATCGAAGACTCGCTGGTAAATCTAGAACGAGAATTCGCCGATCGGTTTTTGCGAATCCACCGTAATGCGTTGGTATCAGCGGCACATATCAAAGGCATTGAGAAGAGCCCATCGGGAACCTGGCAAGTGGCCCTAAAGGATACCGACAAGCGGCTCGATGTCAGTCGCCGTCACGCAGCCTCGGTACGACGCTGGGCACGTAATCGTCCTAATGCTGCCTAACCGCCATTAGCGACAGGGCTCACCAAGCCACCCACTCGCAGAACTAGGTTTCCCAGCCGAACTAGGAAGATGCTGGAAAAGTCCCCTCCCCGGCCTTTTTGCATCCTCGGCTCCGCAGACGGTACCTCCCTGTACCGCTCCTCAGCTCGCGAAGTGCAGGGATGCACGAGTGCCGCGAGCGCAAGGAGGCGCAGAGGAGCGGCCAAAGCAAAAAGCACGGTTTTTGCTTTGCTCCATTTTTTAAACACTTCGGTGGTTGAAAAATGTGCGGTGCCTCTCGGCAACTGCTCCTGCGTTGCTCTACCTTCCGACATCCCTGTCGGTCGCATGCACCGCTCTACCAGGCTGCTGAAAACAGTTTTCAGCAGCCTGGCAGTTATCAATGCGGGTCAACCGCAATTGACTTGTATAGGTATTTCTAACACATTGGCCTTCCTATCCAAGTTCGGCTCAATACCAACGTGACACAAATCTTGCGCATCGCCACTCGCAAAAGCCAACTAGCACTATGGCAAGCACATTTTGTGCAGTCAAAGCTGTTGAAAAACAATCCCAACCTGCGCGTCGAGCTCGTTGAAATAACCACCCAAGGGGACAAGATACTCGACGTGCCACTTGCCACAGTCGGTGGCAAAGGCCTTTTTATCAAGGAACTCGAGCAAGCGCTGTTGAATGGCGGTGCGGATATCGCTGTGCACTCGATGAAGGATCTGACGGTAACCCTACCCGATGGGCTTCATATCGCTGCTGTGTGTGAACGCGAGGACCCTCGCGATGCGCTCGTCTCTAATCACTATCGCGATCTAGGTGCACTACCAGCAGGTACTCGTGTCGGCACATCTAGCCTGCGTCGCCAATGCCAACTACGCGCCACGTATCCAAAACTCGATGTCATCGATCTGCGCGGTAACGTCAACACACGGCTTAGGAAGCTCGACGCCGGCGAATTTGATGCCATCATTTTGGCCACAGCCGGATTGCTACGTCTAGGCCTAGAAAAACGCATCCAAACCCATATAGAACCCGAAGAAATGTTGCCCGCGGTTGGGCAAGGCGCCATCGGCATCGAATGCCGAGTTGATGATGATATCAACGAGCTCTTGTCTGCACTGAATCACCCGCTAACACAGAGATGTGTACATGCCGAGCGCACCGTTAACAAAGGTCTGAATGGAGGTTGCCAGGTTCCGATCGCAAGTTATGCAACGATCAGCGGCGAGGCCATGCGCCTTCGCGGACTGGTTGGTTATCCAGATGGGCACGGCATCATCCGGGCTGAAGTGAAGGGATTAGCTGAGCACGCCGACGCACTTGGTAAACAACTGGCTGAAGATTTGCTTGATCAGGGAGCGAAAGACATTCTCGACTATGTGTACGGTTGTGCCGATGGCACGCACTAAGGACGATCTCACAAACCTTCGCGTGCTCGTCACGCGGCCAAGCCACCAGGCAGAACACCTGGCAAACCTAATCGAGGCCCAGGGTGGCCGGGCTGTGCGCGTCCCGACAATTGAAATCCTGCCACCGCATGACACTACGACCCTAGCGACACGCGTTAGCCGCTTGCGCGAATTCGACATGGCCATCTTCGTCAGCGCCAATGCAGTTCAGAAAGGTATGGAGCTCATCACCGCCCGTCACGGATCGTTCCCCGACAATGTGGCGGTGGCGTGCGTTGGTCTCGGTAGCGCCCGCGAACTGCACCAATTCGCGATCCCAGCCATCGTGCCGACGACGCGCTTTGACAGCGAAGGTTTGCTGGCGCTCACGGAACTACAACAAGTCAAAGACAAGACCATTATCATCTTCCGCGGCGAAGGTGGACGGGAGCTGCTTGGTAGAACGTTGATGGAACGCGGGGCACACATCGAATATGTCGAATGCTATCGACGTGTAAAACCTAGTCGGGCATCGACCGCACTATTGCAAAGCTGGGAAAGCGCCAAAATCGACGTCGTTACCACCACCAGCATCGATGGGCTGAGAAACCTCTTCGAGCTGGTCGGTGAAAACCAGCGAAAGGCACTGACTAACACACCGATTGTGGTCATTAGCCAACGAATAGCCGACGTCTGCCATGAATTGGGGTTTGAGACCGATATCCTGCTTGCCACCCAGGCTAGCGACGAAGTGATTGTCGAGGCGATCAAGACGTGGCGCAGATCGCGAAATCCCCTATAATCAAGGCCCCTTTGTAACCAAAAGAACCGCACCTCGATGAAGATCGATGGCTGAAGACACGGCACCGGATACCAAACAAGTCGTCGCGAAACCCGCTAAGGCGGCCAAACCGAAGAAATCGGAGAAGTCGGCGCAAAAACCCAGCGGCGGGCGAGTCTGGGGGATGTTGGCTTTGCTGGTCTCGCTTGTTGCGCTTGGGGCTGTCGGCTACGGCGGATATATCTATTACATCAAGCAGGACCTGTTTAGTACTGATGTAGTCGCTGAGCTCAATCGCCTCAAAAGCGGCTCCGCACGCAACGGAGAACGGCAGGCTGAATTCGGTAAGAGTCTCGAGAATTTTGAACAGCGACTCAATAGCGTCAAAGAAGTACAAGACACAT
>LXTK01000269.1 GCA_001643475.1 Proteobacteria bacterium SPGG2
GACGACTGAGACACATTCAGGTGGGTGCCTCTGCGGCGAAGTGCGCTACGAAGTACGCGGTTCCTCAATATGGAAAGCTGTTTGCTACTGTGAAAGCTGCACACGAGCCGCCGGTGCGCCGGCCACTGCCTGGGCCGGGTTTGATAAATCGAAGTTTCGGCTCCTGAATGGCAGTATCGAAATCTACGAATCATCGCCTGGCGTGCTTCGTGGATTCTGCCGCCGCTGCGGGACCTCTTTGACCTACCAGAAAAATCCCAAGGTTCTCGAAGGCGCTCTGGATGACATGTATATCGCGACGCGGACGCTGGACAATCCCAACGCCTACCCCCCTGACGAACACGTTCACTATGGCGAGCGCGTAAGTTGGTTTAACGTAGAGGATGAATTGCCTCACTACGATGCTGTAAGCGCTGAGCACGCACACCGCTCACTCGCAACCATGAGCGTTAAGGAAGAGGGATAACGATAGGTGACATGTTCCGCTTGGGGATGTCTGCTTTGAGTCGCTTTCTGCCGGTCGCGATGAGGATGACGTTCGTCAGCTTGATCGTTAAGCGCCGGTTAGCAAGCGGATTCCACGAAGAATCTAGGAAGAGACTATCTCGTTCCAGATTCTTACGGCACGCTCCCGCACCGCCCAATCTTTCCGGGGGAATTGCCACCAATCGTCAATACGAAAGTTGGGATCGAGTCTGAGAACTTCCGCACTTACGGTTCTCGCCTCCTCTTTATGTCCTGCACCCGCTAAGCAGATAGCCAACCAGACTCTAACAATCGGTAAGAAGGCTGAATCGGGGTCAGTTGCTTTCAGGCATGCCCGGTAAGCGCCTACCGCTTGCTCATCCTCACCGAGCGCAAAGCAGGAGCTACCCAGAGCGTGTAGATACCAAGCCGGATAAATCGGGCTGAGACGAATTGCCCTTGTTATCTGTTGGGATGCTGCCCGGTACTCCTCTGCGCGACCCAACGCAACTGCATAGAGAGCAACATTCGCAGCGTGTTTGGGTGAAAGCGAAACGGCCTTTCGGCCTAGCTCGACGGCCTCGTCGAAATCGCTTTGCTCAGTCTTCACCAATGCCAACAACGAGAGGCCGTCGGGGTTGAATCCCTCTAAATCGATCGCTCTATGTGCGGCCTCTTCCGCCGCCGAGAGCGATGTCTCCCGAGAGGCGCTCCAATCCCACAGCGCTTCCTCATAATGTGTCAATCCGTATAGCACCCAGGCATTCGCGTAGTCAGGATCGAGCGATAGAGCGCGATCAGCCAAGCATCGTGCTTCCTGGTTATCCGCGTGACCATGGCGGTGCGCATATCCGTTACCGCGAACCACGCACTCCCACGCTTCTATGTTATCGGTGCCACCAGCCCAGAGATGGGCCTGCTCACCGGCCGTGAGCTCGACTTGTACGGCGACGGTCACGTTTCTCGTGATTTCATCCTGCACGGCAAAAACGTCATTTAGCTCACGGTCGTAGCGATCAGCCCAGCGGTGATTACCGGTGCTCGCATCAATCAACTGGGCCGTAATCCGAATTCGGTTACCACTCCTTCGGACACTGCCCTCCAGCACGAACCGCACGCCCTGCTCCCGGCCAACCCGTTTGATGTCAACGGCTTGTCCCTTGTACACGGATGTCGAATGTCGCGCGACCACGAAAAGCCTCGGGATACGGGCAAGCGCCGTGATGATGTCCTCAGTGATACCGTCACCGAAGTAGTCTTGCTCTGGGTCGCCACTCATATTTGTGAACGGCAGCACAGCGATAGACGGCTCGTCTGGCAGCTCAAGCTCTGGGCGCTCGGGAGCCGCTATCTCAGGTGGTTCGCCTGACCGAAGGCGTACTTGATAGGCCCTTATCGGTTCTTTGATATTCTTGACCGACTGTTCGCCCATGAACTCATAGTCGAGCGGGAGCTTGTTGCCGATGGCCGAGCGCACCGCGTCGGAGATACAAACACCCCCAGCGTCAGCCAGACTCTCCAAACGCGCCGCAACGTTTACGCCGTCGCCATAAATGTCATCACGATCGACGATCACCTCACCGAGATTTATGCCGATGCGAAACTGGACTTTGCGCCCATCCGGCAGATCTCGATTCCGGTCTGAGAGTTCGTTTTGAATAGAGGTGGCGCAGGTGAGGGCGTCGGTGACGGTACTAAAGTCCGCGAGCACAGCATCCCCCGCATAGTGAACGACCTTACCTTGATGCTGCTCAATTACGCCACTGATTAGATCGAGGTATTCGCTGAGCTTGCGATGGGTGCCTTCCTCGTCCTCACCGGTCAACCTGCTGTATCCAGCCACATCCGCGTAGAGGATGGCGGCGAGCTTACGCGGCAGACGGTCTCTCATGACGAGGTGCCATTCTTAGAATTGGGGAACAGCGAGAATACTATCGCGGGAGCCGAAAGCTGGCGAGCAAACAGCAGCAATGAGGGGATGAGCGGACGTTCAAAACTCGATTTCCATCTAAGCTGAATGTCTATTCATGGTCGATCTCTGCCTGTCACGACCTCATTTTTCCAGTCGGTTGAGTGTCCGCTCCTAGGCGGAAGCGGCCATAGGATTTTGCTGCAAAATCGCTTAGCTACGAATTTGTGAGTGGCGGCTTTGGGTCGTTTGCAACCGTTTGCCACCTGACACTGCCTGTCAGGTCGAGTACTACCTAATACAGCGAAGGCGATATCACTGTCGTAGTCGCTCGTTTTGTGGATCATAGATCGGTTCATCTATCACCACCGCGCTGCGGCGATCACCTAGAACTGCGACGTCGAACTCGGTCCCTATGGCCGCGTACTTGGGCTCCACGTAGGCAAATGCAATGGTTCGCTGTACCGTGTAACCATACGCGCCACTGGTGCTGATGCCGATAATTCGCTCACCGTCGTAGACCGGCTCGTTACCGAGCGGATCGGCGTTATCGGTATCGACGGTAACGTAAACCAACTGCAAATCGACGCCGTTGTCTTTGCGCGATTGCACTACACTACGACCAATGAATTCCTTATCCAACTTTACGAACCGGTGTAGACCTGCCTCGATGGGTGTTATTTCAGTCGTCAACTCACTACCCCAAGCACGATAACCCTTTTCCATGCGCATAGCATTGACCGCGTAGGTGCCGAAGTTCGCAATACCATACTCCGCACCGGCTTCCATCAACGCATCGTACAGGGTCGCCATGCGCTCGATCGGATGGTGAAGCTCCCAACCCAGCTCGCCGACATACGATACGCGCAACGCGCGCGTTGGCACGCCGGCCACTTCGATCTCCTTGCCACGCATCCACGGAAAGGTGTCGTTCCCCAAATCCGTTTCGGTCAATTTCTTAAGCACGTCACGTGAACGTGGGCCCGCCAATATCAAGCATCCATAGTCGCCAGTAATATTGGCGATATCTACATCTTCGTCATCGTTGATGTGTTGCGACATCCAATCCAAGTCGTGCAACTCAGCCACCGCGCCCGATAACACATAAAACCAATTGTCACCAAAACGCGTAACAGTAGCCTCACATTCGATGCCACCTGGCTCGCCCAACATGTGTACCAGCGCCACGCCGCCATCACGCCTAGGCATGCGATTGGCGCATATTCGATTGAGAAACGCTTCTGCATCCTTGCCGGTGACATCGTATTTGGCGAAACTGCTTAGATCGAGAACGCCGACACGCTCGCGTACCGCCTTACACTCTTCACCGACGGGATCAAACCAATTCGTACGCCGAAAGCTATAACGCTCCTGTTCGCCATTCTTGGCAAACCACTTTGCACGTTCCCAGCCAAAAGTGTCCGCAAAGATAGCGCCCTGTTCCTTTAGTTTGTTATAGATTGGGGTAGTCTTTACTGGTCGGCCTGCTTCACGAAATTCGCCCGGACAGCGGACCTGATACATCTGTTGATATTCATCGATCGATTTTTTCAAGCAATAATCGCCCACGGCCCAATCACCGTAACGACGTGGATCGAAACCCAGCATATTGATTTCGGTCTGGTCATGCATCATCCATTGCGTCAAGTACTTGCCGGCACCGGCGCCTTGGGTGATGCCGATACTGGCGCCGCAACACATCCAATAGTTACGTAGGCCAGGGGCCGGTCCCAGGAGAAAATTACCGTCTGGGGAATGGGTAATAGGTCCACTAACCACGCGTTTGATCCCCGCCTTCTCGAAAACGGGAATGCGTTTCATGGTCCATTCAAGGCTTGTTTCCAATCGATCGAGGTCTGGCGGCAGTAACTCCATGTCGAAACGCCAATCGATGCCATCGAGCCCCCAGCCCTTGGCGTTTTCCATCTCGTATGGACCGACGAGTAACCCTTGTTGTTCTTGTCGGTAGTAGCAAGATGCCCGTGGATCACGTATCACGGGCGGCTCTTTTTCTAGCGCCTCTATTTCGGGCAGATTCTCGGTGACGATGTATTGGTGGATCATGTTTACGATCGGCACCTTTAATCCAACCATAGCGCCGACCTGCGGTGCGAAACTGCCTGCTGCATTAACCACATGTTCACATACGATGTTCCCCTTTTCTGTCACCACCTCCCATTCACCACTCGGTAATAAATTGATATCTAGCACGCGATTTTGGCGATAGATCTCGGCCCCGGCTTGGCGCGCACCGATTGCCATGGCGTTAGTGGTGCTGGCCGGATCGGTGTGACCATCGTTAGGCGTATAAGCACCCAGCACGACATCTTCTAGTTTCAATAGTGGATGTAGTCGTTTTATTTCGTCTGGCCCAATGAGATAACACTCCACCCCGATGTAATCCAAAATACCCTTAATGTAATGAAACCAATCCGCTTCATCTTGATTTGTGGCAAGACGAATGGAGCCGCAACCATGCCAACCCGTGGATTGGCCAGTCTCCTCCTCCAACCGCTTATAGAGCCCGATACCGTACTCATGGATCTTGGCCATGTTAAAGTCACCGATGAAATTCCCGATTAAACCCGCTGCGTGCCAGGTAGAGCCCGACGTGAGTTCACCCTTTTCGACCAGTACCACATCCGACCACCCTTCCTTCGCGAGGTGGTACAGCAGTCCGGCCCCCATCGCGCCACCGCCGATTACAACCACACGTGCGTGCGATTTCATCTTAGAATCCTCTTCATGGATCTTTGTGCTCGGCGTCTAACCCGCAGATGCTGGATGTCAGCTGCCAACCATCCGTCCCATCTGAGTTATTGCAACGTTATGTGCGACCCAGACTACCGGCCACCATATTAGCTCTTGGTAACCGAACTGGAAATTGCTCTCGGATCTTAGCATCCATCTCGGCGTCAATGTGATCGGGATAGTGCTCCGAAAGAATTTCTTCTACGCGCGCCTTTGCTCGTTGTAATACGTCGGTCGAACCCTGTTCCTTCCATTCCTTAGGGCTCGTGCGATCGCCGACTTCCGGATAGACATACTCTTTTTGCATCAGATCTATCGTCTGGCTATGGCCAAGAAAGTGTCCTGGACCCTCAGTACATACTTCGCGCATCACTTCGATTGAAAGCGTGTCGTCATTAACCTCGATGCCGCGTACGGTACGATTGATGGCACCGAGCATATCGTTGTCGATTACGTAGCTTTCATAACTACATGCCAAGAGGCTCGCTTGCATGCCAGCAGATTCATAAACCAAGTTGGCCCCGGAGTGGCCTGCCAACGTGTTCGTGTAAGACTTCTCGTAGCCGGATTGGGCGTCAGGTAGCTTGGAATCCGCCATGCCAGCGGCGATGCCGGTGGGCAAATCATAAAACCTGCCCATTTGTGCACACGCAGCCATGAGCACTGCTTGTTCGCCACTGCCGCCGCTCATGGCGCCGGTACGCAAGTCAGAGACAAACGGCCACGGCCCAAAGATGGCCGGATGTTTCGGTACGATTGCATTGACGTAGACCAGACCAACTAGCACCTCGGCGACTTCTTGTACCACCGCGCCGGCCAGTGCAGCAGGGCCGGAACGCGGATACCTCCCTCCCAACCGGTGAATTTTCCGCCGCGCAGCGGGCCGTTGTCCGCCCCAACACTCTCCAAGCCTCCGTTGTCACTCATGAAGAAGACGAGGGTGTTGTCCTCCCGGCCATTTTCTGCGAGCGCCGCGCGAACCTCGCCGATGCCGGAGTCCAATCCGCGCAGCAAGGAGAATTCGAACTCCCGGCCAATAACCGAAGCAGTCCGCAATACCTGGTTGCAGTTCTCCGACAACCGGCCCAACCGCCGCCCGATTGCGTCTCTTACACCGTCGGGGATAATATCGGCCCAGGCCCTGTTTTCAGAGATCTGATCCGGATCGATCAGCTCAACCACCTCGTTTACGAACAAGGGATTGCCATCGGTGCGGCTGTG
>LXTK01000112.1 GCA_001643475.1 Proteobacteria bacterium SPGG2
TCGATGGGCATGCGGACGCCGTGTTGGCGGCAAGTATCTTTCATTTTGGTGAGTACACAGTGGGGCAAGCCAAAGAGCGTATGATGCAACACCATATCGATGTTAGACTCTAGGTGCTCGGAAGATGCTGAAAAAACCCTTGCCACGCTTCGTCCCCGCGCTTCGCAGTCCTGCGCCGCTTGGGCACCGGCTCAAGCCATCCGTGGCTTGGGCGTTCGGCGGGACGAAGGTTCACTGGACCTTCGCCTTGTTCCGCCTCACCCCGCTGCGCTCTTGGTCCGCTTTGCCCATGGGCCTTTAGATAGAGGGGTGGTGCGGGGAGGTACCGGTAACGGAGCCGATGGACGCAAAACGGAAAACACAGTTTCCCGTTTTCTCCATGCCTCGATTGTCTAAGCGATTGAGGCATGGCGGTACGTCCGTGTACCGCACGCTAACCGAGGCTTTTCGGCTCRATTTTCGATGATGTCTGTTTACGGCGATGAACCATGTCTGATTCTTGGTTGGATGAGATAAAGTGGAATGAGGACGGACTCGTCCCAGCAATCGCGCAGCAGCAAGGTACGAATCGGGTGTTGACACTCGCGTGGATGAATCGCGAAGCCTTGGCCGCAACCGTGCGCGAACGAAGGGCCGTATACTGGTCGCGAACGCGCAGCAAGCTTTGGCGAAAGGGAGAGCAGTCCGGCCACACGCAAATCGTCAACGACATTCGGCTCGATTGTGAKAANGACGKMRTMYNGMTRKCGGTCKNNCRGNAWKSSTGSTRWWNCYKSTCWTNCCGRKCNTCATAGCTGTTTCTTTCAGCAGCTCCAGGGGGATCGTTGGGTTACGGTAGAGTCTGTCATCAAGACAGAACRGGAGATCTACGGTAAGAATCGTTGAAYCACCGGCTACTTTGASGAAGTTGTTACGAGATGTCCGATATCCTCATGAAACTTGCTAACGTACTTGAGGCACGCAAGGGTGYAGATMARGRYACRTCGTATGTGGCGRGCCTCTACGCGGGCGGYCTSGAYGCGATTCTCAAGAAAATCGACGAGGAAGCGASCGAAACCGTCRATGCYGCCAAGACYGGCGAYCGACAGCAAATCGTGCATGAGACGGCAGACCTTTGGTTTCACACCTTGGTGCTATTGGCCCACCAAGGGCTGGGTCCGGCGGATATATTGCGGGAGTTGGAGCGCCGTCTGGGGACGTCAGGATTAGAGGAAAAAGCGCGACGAAAAACCCACAAAGTCGATGGTAAACCGCCTGATAAGAGCAAAAGTTAGGCTGTAGAATCGCTATAGCGGTGGATATTCAGATCGTGGGCGGTGATAATCTGGTTCGATTGCAGACAAAATTGGAGACTGGAGATGGGTGGTATTGGTATTTGGCAACTGGTGATTGTGTTGCTCATTGTGATTCTTGTCTTCGGCGCTAAGAAGCTCAGGAACATCGGTGGCGATCTGGGCTCGGCCATCAAGAACTTCAAGCAGGCCGTGAAGCAAGATGAAGACGACGGCGAAGATGAAGCGAAACGAGTCGAGACCAAATCAGAAAAAATAATCGACGGCGAAGTTACGTCGAAGAATAACCAAAAGGCCTGAAACCAACTGGTGTTGATACGCCACTGCAGCCATGTTCGATATTGGAGTTTGGGAGCTGGCGCTAATCGGCGTGCTTGCTTTGATCATTCTAGGGCCGCAGCGGCTCCCGGAGGTGGCGCGCACGGCCGGCAAGTGGGTGGGGCGCATGCGCCAATTCGTCGCCAGCGTCAAATCAGATTTCGATAACGAACTGCGAACAGAAGAACTCACCGAACTCCGAAAGCTTCATACCGAATTAAACGAAACCCGCCAGCTCATCCAGCGATCCTCGAGCGACGCCTTCGAAGGTCTGCAGCAAGGCCTGGATGCAGGCCGGTTGGCTGCGGATGTTGAAAAGCCAGTGAAGCGCAAACTGGCCGCGAACAAGCAAGCGAAGAAGCGGAAGACGACGACACGTACGGCGCCGCGAAAGAAAGCTGCTACCAAGAGAAAGACCCGTGGAGCCAGAAGAACACGAAGCCGCTGAAGGTACGTTTATTTCGCATCTCGTGGAGTTGCGCAATCGTTTAATGCACGCGATTATCGCTGTGTTTATCGTCTTTGTCCCGCTTGCTGTATTCGCTGAGAAGATATTTCAGTTGGTTGCCATGCCGTTGTTGCGGGCTTTGCCGGTTGGTAACAGTATGATAGCGATCGACCCGGTATCACCCTTCTTGACACCCATAAAACTCGCCCTTGCTGCTGCCGTGGTTATCACCATCCCTTATCTGCTCTATCAGCTATGGGCATTTGTTACACCAGGCTTGTATAAGCATGAACGTAAACTGGTATTACCGTTGTTGGTGTCCAGCACCTTACTATTTTATGCGGGCATGGCGTTTGCCTACTTCGTGGTGTTCCCGCTAGCGTTCAGTTTCTTTATCAGCATGGCACCGGAAGGTGTGGAAGTCATGACCGATATCCGCGCCTTCTTGAGCTTTGTGTTGTCAATGTTTTTTGCCTTTGGTATCGCTTTCGAGGTGCCAATTGCCATTATCTTGCTGTCGCGAGCAGGGGTGATCGACCCCGATGATTTGGCGTCCGAGCGCGCCTATGTGCTTATCGGGACATTTGTTGTCGCTATGTTGCTCACTCCGCCGGACGTGATTTCACAGACGCTGCTTGCGATTCCGATGCTGTTGTTGTTTGAGGTTGGAATCTTCGTTTCGCGTCGAATGAAGCGCGCTTCAGGCGAGAACAGTGACGAGTACAGCAAACCGACCGAAGAATCCATCGACGCCGACCGCGGCGTTTAATGGTACGCCACCAGCAGATGTTACTATCGTGACCGTGTCCGTGACGGCCGCTCGATAGCAACGGCCTCAAGATCGAGCTCGGTGTCATTGCGGGCAATATGCAGTTTTATGCGACTGCCGGGTTTTCGACTCGAGATAGCTAGTAAGGCATCAGCTGCTTCCACAATAGTTTTGTCATCTATCGTGAGAATAACGTCGCCCGGCTGCAGTCCTGCCTGATGCGCTGGGCCGTCACGCAGTATACCGACTACGAGTACGCCACGCGTATCGAGTAACCCCAGTGAACGTGCAAGCTCCGGCGTGATTGCACGTGCCTCGATTCCCAGCCATCCACGTAAAGCGCGACCATGTTCGATAATGTCTTGTAAAACGTTTTGTGCCAAGCTCACAGGAATTGCAAACCCGATTCCCTGTGATCCACCACTGCGAGAGAAGATCGCGGTATTGATGCCGACCAGATTGCCGTTTGCATCGATTAATGCACCGCCAGAGTTGCCGGGGTTGATGGCGGCATCGGTTTGAATAAAATTTTCGAAGGTGTTGATGCCAAGCTTGGTGCGGCCAGTGGCGCTGACAATACCCATGGTGACTGTCTGACCAAAGCCAAAAGGGTTTCCGATCGCCAGTACAACATCACCGATACGCAAGCCCTCTGACTGCCCGACCGTAATGGCTGGTAGATTCTCTAGGTCTAATTTTAGTACCGCAAGATCGGTCTCGGGGTCTTTGCCGATTACGCTGGCGGAAGCAGTGCGACCGTCTCGTAACGATACTTGGATCTCATCGGCACCTTCGATCAAATGGTGGTTGGTTAGAATGTAACCACTATCACTCATTATTACGCCTGAACCGAGGCTTGTTTCGACACGTTGTTGCGGTGTAATTAGGTCATCAAGGCTGTGCCCAAAAAAACGTTCGAATAAAGGCTCATTTAGAAAAGAGTAACGGCGCACTGAGACAACTTTCGCGGTGTTTATGTTGACAACGGCCGGGGCCGAGTTCTCTACCGCAGCGGCGTAGGATACAGGGCCAAAGTCAGGACGGCTGGCCGTCGTCGGTAGCGCCTGTCTGATCTCGACGGAATCGGTCTTTGGGTGGAGTAAGTCGGGCCAAACGACCGTTAAAACGAAGGCTATGGCAAGCCCCAAAACAACGGCGCGGACAATGTACGATAAGATGCTTCGCAGACGCATGGCAGTCCTTTGGAATAGCGAAAATTTGGTCTACGTCACAGACGAATTAGCTAGCCTGATGAGCGGCCGCCTGCCAATTCTACCGTATCCGGACGGTCTTTGTTGTGCTCCCGTGCGTAACACCGTTGACTTACACCGTGATTCGATACCTGCCCTGTGATGATTATTGTCACGGGTCATGTATAATCTCCTGCCGATCGCGCCATGTATTTGTAGATCAAACTATCTAGATCGCTGTTGCTGCGTAGTGCAGGATCTCGGCTACTAAAAAGGGGCGCATATTTTCAGGGGGGGACTCCATGAGTGATGAGAGCACTGACCAAACTCGGCGGCAGCTGCTTGCAATAACGACGGGGTTGGGGCTCGCCGGTACGGCAGTCGCAAGCATACCGTTCGTCCTCAGCATGCAGCCCAGCGCCCGTGCTCGTGCCCTTGGCGCGCCCGTGGAAGTGGATATAAGCAAGCTCGAAGCTGGACAGCGGTTGGTATTCGAGTGGCGTGGGAAGCCGGTGTGGATCGTGAACCGCACGAAGAAGATGCTAGACACGCTGCCGGGAATGGCCGGCAAGCTCGTCGACCCCAACTCGGATGCAAGCGAGCAACCTAGTTATGCACAAAACGAGTGGCGTTCCATAAAGCCGGACATACTCGTATTGGTGGGCATCTGCACCCATCTTGGTTGCTCACCGCTAGCCAAATTCGTAGAGGGGGCGGCTTCCGGCCTAGGACGGGACTGGCCCGGCGGTTTCTTTTGTCCGTGTCACGGCTCTTTTTTTGATCTTGCCGGGCGTGTCTATAAGGATGTACCCGCCCCGACCAATCTGGTGGTGCCGCCGCACGCCTACGTGAGTGATACCCGCATAATCGTCGGTTTAAGCCCGGACGAAGTCGAGAAAAACAAAAACGCCTAATGCAAAAACTCATCGCTTGGATTGATGCTCGTATCCCCCTTATTGAGGTGTGGGACGAACACCTAGCCAAATATTACGCGCCAAAGAATTTCAACTTCTGGTACTACTTCGGTTCGTTAGCGATATTGGTGTTGGTGATTCAGATCCTAACTGGCATCTTTCTCACCATGCACTATAAGCCCGATTCCAAGTTGGCGTTCGCGTCAGTGGAATACATCATGCGCGATGTTCCCTGGGGATGGCTGATTCGCTATATGCATGCCACCGGCGCTTCGCTATTCTTTGTCGTGATTTACCTGCATATGTTCCGTGCATTGCTGTATGGCTCGCATCGACCGCCGCGTGAACTCTTATGGCTGATAGGCATGGTGATTTATGTTGCCCTCATGGCGGAGGCGTTTACGGGCTACCTGCTTCCATGGGGCAACATGTCATTTTGGGGCGCGCAGGTAATCGTTTCTTTGTTTGACGCTGTGCCATGGGTGGGGCCACCGGTAGCAGAATGGATCCGCGGTGATTTCGTCATCTCGGACGCAACCCTCAATCGCTTTTTCTCCTTCCACGTGATAGCGGTGCCGTTAGCGCTGGTTGGGCTGGTATATCTACATATCGTCGCGCTGCACAAGGTTGGGTCGAACAACCCGGATGGGATCGAGATCAAACGGCACAAAGACAAAAATGGTGTGCCACTCGATGGGATCCCGTTTCACCCTTACTACAGCGTCAAAGATATGGTCGCGGTAGCGCTTTTCATGATGGTGTTTGCTGCCATCATGTTTTTTGCACCGGAAATGGGTGGGTGGTTCCTAGAGCACGATAACTTCGTGCCTGCGAACCCGTTGCAGACACCGCCAGAGATCAAACCGCTTTGGTACTTTACGCCTTACTATTCGATCCTGCGCGCAAATACAGTCAATTTTTTCTACATACCAGCAAAGTTGTGGGGTGTCTTTTTCATGGGTCTTTCCCTGGCGATGTTCTTCTTCTTGCCATGGCTTGATCGCTCACCGGTTAAATCGATTCGCTATCGTGGCTGGATGTATAAGACGGCACTGACGATATTCGCCATCAGTTTTGTTATTTTGGGCTATCTTGGCACGCGACCGCCGGCGGGCATCTACAAGGCATTGGCGCAGATTTGCACGATATTGTATTTCGCGTTTTTCTTCCTTATGCCTTGGTACACGAAATACGACAAAACCAAACCTGAACCGGACAGGGTCACATAGCTTTGAGACGTCTCTGTTTATCGCTTTTTTTGGTTGCGGCATCGACGGTGGCGTCGGCGGCGGCGTTGCCGCCGGGCGTGAAGCCTCCACCCCTAGAAATCGACCTTGGCGACCAAGAATCGCTTCAGCGCGGCGCACGTACCTTTATCAATTACTGCCTTTCTTGTCATAGTGCCGCCTATATGCGCTACAATCGCATGGGCAAAGATCTTGGAATTGATGAAGAACTCGTAAAGGATAACCTGCTGTTTGCCGCCGACAAAGTCGGTGACCTTATGAAAGCAGTGATGCCGCCGGAAGACGCCAAGGTATGGTTTGGTACCGCACCGCCCGATCTGACTCTGGTAGCGCGTTTCCGCGGTCCCGAGTGGCTGTATCTCTATATGACGGGCTTCCATCGCGAGGGCGGTCGATGGGACAATATCGTATTCCCAGACGTAGCTATGCCGCATGTGCTCTACGAATGGCAAGGCGAGCAACGAGCAGTGTTCAAGACCATGGAGGACGGCAGTAAGCGGTTCGATCGTTTTGAGTTGGTGCGTCCCGGCAGCATGAAGAAGGAAGAGTATGACGCAGCCATGCGCGACCTCGTCAACTTCTTTGTATATCTGGGCGAACCAGCGAAGTTGGTCCGCTATCGGATTGGCGTATATGTCCTCATCTTCCTCGGTGTGTTCCTTATCTTCACTTATCTCCTTAAGCGAGAGTACTGGAAACAATTGCACTGAGAGGGCGGTATCTAGGTTTAGAGACAGCTTTTAGCTCGTGTTGCTGACGAGACTGTCGTACTGGAAAAGTGGTAAATGGCATCCCCCATAAATAGAAAACCCATTATGACTTTGTACTGTGAGGCCGACGATCCTTATAGTCATCGCACGCGTATTGTCTTGTTTGAGAAAGATGTTGAGTGTCGAATTGTGGAGGTCGACCTCAACAAGAAGCCACGGGAGCTTGCTGATGTGAACCCCTACCTTCAGGTGCCGACAATTGTTGATCGGGATTTAGTACTCTATGATTCACTCATTATAAATGAGTACCTGGATGAACGGCTGCCGCATCCGCCGTTAATGCCCGTGGACCCCGTGTCGCGGGGCCGTGCGCGGCTTATGTTGATGCGGTTCGACCGCGATTGGTACGGCCTGCTGCCACAAATCACCAGTGGTGAAAGAAGGGTGGTAACCCGTGCCCGTAACGTTATCCGCGATGGGCTCACGGTAATATCTCAGATATTCAAGGAACAACCGTACGTCCTGGGAGATGACTTTTCATTGGTTGATTGTTGTTTGGCCCCCATTTTGTGGCGGCTTGGGACCTATGGAATCAACCTTCCTCGCCAAGCCAAGCCCATACTTGACTACGCCGAGCGCATATTTGAACGTAAGTCGTTCAAACTCAGCCTCACGGAAACTGAAAGGGAAATCAGGGCCGACAAATAAGCGATTGAGGTACAATGTAGCCTGGATTATCATCTCGACCTGATGATGACGCCTATTAAACCCTACCTGATTCGTGCCGTCCGAGATTGGGCCGTAGATAGCGGCTTGACCCCATTGATTGTCGTAGATACGGCCTTAAGGGGCGTCAACGTGCCAGCCCATTTTGTTGAGAATGGGCGGCTACTGCTCAATGTTCACACGCGGGCGGTACAGAATTTCGTTATAGAAGACGAATGGGTGTTATTCGCGACGAGGTTCGGCGGTAAGCGCAGTTCGCTAGAGATACCGGTTGCGGCTATTCGTGCCATCTATGCACGCGAGAACGGCCAGGGGGTCACTTTCCCCAAAGAGTCCGCCGGACAGCCGGGTCGCGCCGCTGACGAAACAGGTCGCACTGCACCCGAAGTCACCACTGAGGAATCACCAAAGAAGCCTTCCCATCTAAGGGTCGTCAAGTAGTAGTCGCCTGGCGCTAACCCAGCGCTTAGCCCGAATACCGCCCTCGTTTGCGCGTGTCAACCTGACGTGTCCTTGGACCGCTATCTTCCATTAAGTACAGATGACTTCAGAACCACCGTCAGGGGACGGACTATGATTAATGGGGAGCCCCACGACTCCAGGGTAAGGACTGTTCCCAGTCGGGCCACCTGCAGGGCAAGGATTGTCGCACGGTGAGGCGAATGACGCTGCGGCGCTGAACCCACGACAACTTGCACCTGGCTTTATCGCGTTATTCTGGCCGTGGCACCTGTCCGCATTTGGGCTTATGCTTTGACTCCGACCCTGCGCCGGACATGGAGGGACGATGATTAAGGTAGTACGGGCCGATATTACTAGCCTGGCTGTCGATGCCATCGTCAATGCGGCCAACGAGACCCTGCTCGGTGGCGGTGGTGTGGATGGGGCCATACATCGGGCAGCTGGGCCAGAACTGCGACAAGCCTGTCAAAAGATCGGCGGCTGTCCTACCGGTGAAGCACGCATTACACGGGGGTTCCGGTTGCCGGCAACCTGGGTGATTCATACCGTCGGACCGGTATGGCAGGGCGGCGACAAAGGCGAGCCAGATTTGCTTGTTGCGTGTTATAAAAATTCGTTCGATTTAGCACTGCAAAATGGGGTTAGCACGATCGCCTTTCCAAGTATTAGTACGGGCGCCTATGGCTACCCCATAGAGGCAGCGACAGGTGTCGCTGTCGGTGTCATGAGAAGTTATGAAGACAGGCTTGAAGAGACAATATGTTGCTGTTTCAGTGACGACGATGGAAAGGTCTATGAACTGACGATCTCTGCCGCCGGGTGGCGGTGATTACACCGGCGGGAAGATCTTATCGGGATTGAGAATACCGTTAGGATCAAATTGTTGTTTTATTCGTTTCATGAGATCGAGGGTTACTGGGTCGATTTCTCGGTTAATGTAGTCACGTTTTTCTCGGCCGACGCCGTGTTCGCCAGAAAGCGTGCCACCGAGCGCCAGTACCAAGTCAAAGACCTTAGATAGGCACGGCTGCGCCTTTTCTGCCTGGACTTCGTCTTGTGAGTCGTAGAGTAGATTGACATGAATATTGCCGTTGCCAGCATGGCCGAAGTTGACGATTGGAATACCGAACTCCTGACTCAAACCTTCCAGCCCCGTTATCAAGTCAGAAATACGTGATACCGGGACGACGATATCCTCGTTTAGTTTGTTAGGGGCAATTTTGCGTAAGGCGGGTGACAACGCTTTGCGGGCAGCCCATAGCGCGGCTACCTCTGCCTCAGTGCTCGCTGCTTTAAGTTGCACCAGCCCTTCATTTTGTGCCGCCCGACTAACGGCATCGACGGCTGCGTCAATGCCTGATTCGGGTCCGTCTACTTCGATCATGAGCAACGCGCCGGCCTCGTCTGGAAGCTCGGCCTTCGAAAAGTCCCGAATCATGTCGATCGATGCCTTGTCAATAAATTCTAGGGCACATGGAATCACGGGTTGAGCCATGATGGATGATACCGCTGTCGTGGCGCCATCTACGTTACTGTATACGGCTTGTAACGTGCGCTTGGCTTGCGGGTGTGGAATTAGTTTAAGCGTGGCCTCGGTAATGACGGCGAGCGTACCTTCAGAACCGATGATAAGCCGAGTAAGGTCATAACCGACTACGCCCTTGGTTGTGCAGACGCCAGTGTTTATTTCGTCACCCGCACCGGTTACCGCACGTAACCCCAACACATTTTCTCGTGTTGTGCCGTACTTAACCGCGCGTGGACCCGCCGCATTCAACGCCAAGTTACCACCGACAGTACAAAAGGCACTGCTCGTAGGATCGGGTGCCCAGAAAAAGCCGTGTGCAAGCGCTGTCTCTTGTACCGCCTGATTGATTACTCCCGATTCCACGCGCATGAATCGATTGGCTGGATCCACTTCCAGGATGCGATCCATGCGTTCCAGCGATAGTACTAAACCTCTGCGCAAAGGAATCGAGCCGCCGGTGGTGCCAGTGCCGCGGCCGCGAGCTACCAGCGTTGTGCCATAGCGATTACATAAGCGTACCGTTTCCCGTACCTGTTCCAGGGAGGTCGCAAATGCAACGATATCGGGCTCGCTATGTTTACGTGAATTGTCGTAGCCATAGGTCCACCGATCGGCCGGATCGGTGAGCACGTTGTCATCCCCGACGAGTCGTGCCAACTCAACCGCCAAATCTTCAACCGCACTAACCATGTCGACGAATTCGTTCTATCAGGTTGCTTGTGGAGCGCTCGAAGCGTACGGGGACAGCATGGACTTTTCCGCCATATGATGCAACAAAGTCGGCGCCAACGATCTTGTCCGGTTGCCAGTCGCCACCCTTTACCAAGTGATCGGGCCTGGCGGTTTTGATGAGTTCGAGTGGTGTGTCTTCGCCGAACGATACAACCAGCGAAACGCAACCGAGGGCAGCGAGCAACGCCATACGATCGTCAAGCGGATTGATAGGTCGACTGGATTCCTTGTTTTGTCGCGCCACGGAAGCATCGCTATTTACGCCGACGATCAGTGACGCGCCAAGTGTAGCCGCCTCCTCCAGGTAAGCCACATGCCCACGATGTAGGATGTCGAAACATCCGTTTGTGAAAACGAGCGGGCCAGGTAGTGCCGCCAGTCTATCCTTAAGCAGTTCCTGGTCCTGAACGATCTTGGATTCACTAAGCGTCAATCAGTGTACTCAAAGAGTTTAACTACGCGCGTGACCCCTTTTGTTTCACGGGCGAGCTTTGTTGCCACAGCGGCTTCCGACCGCTTAACCAAACCCATCAAATAGACCACTGAATTCGACGTCACGACCTTTACGTGGGTGGGCCCGACGCCCTTGGTGGTGGTCTGTTTGCTTTTAATCTTGCTGGTAATCCACCTATCGTTCGTACGGTTCTTAGTCAACGGACCGGCCGGCGGGGCGATACGAATATGGTTGTTGATCCGGCGTATACCCTGGACAGTTCTGACTTTGCTTAGCGTGCGGTCGCGAAGACTCTTGGTTGTTGCCTCTCCGGTTAGAAGCACAATGCCATTCATGCTGGTCACATTCGCGCGTACCGTATCCTTTAGTTGCGGATCTTCGACGATCAATTTCTGCGCCTTCAGTTCGAGTGTCTGATCGTCGATCATTGTGCCAGTCGTACGCCGATCTGTTGCTACTGCTGCTCCCGTGGCAGCCCCGGCTACCAGCGCGGCGGCGCAGCCTTGGAGCAGTCCTGCGACAAAGATGATCAGTGCCGTCATTAGCGCAACGTATTTCATACTAAACGTCTCCTAATAGTTGATAGTCGATCAAATCACACAAGCAGTGGATGATAATTCCATGGACTTCTTGAATGCGGGCAGTGGACGAATCGGAGACACAGATATTGACGTCGTTCCCCGAGAGCACGGACACCAATTCGCCGCCGTTGCGTCCATTGAGGGCGACACAAGTCATTTCTCGTTCGTGTGCTGCCTCCACCGCCAACAACACGTTGGCGGAATTTCCTGAGGTCGAAATCGCCAATAAAACATCCCCGGGTTGCCCAAGGGCTCGCACCTGCTTAGCGAAGACATCCTCGAAACCATAATCATTGCTGATTGCAGTTATGGTCGAACTGTCTGTGGTGAGCGCCAGCGCCGGCAGCCCAGGTCGCTCGCGCTCAAAGCGATTTAACATTTCTGCCGAAAAATGTTGTGCGTCTGCAGCCGAGCCACCGTTGCCACACGCGAGAATCTTTCCCTGTTTGTGTAGTGCGGCGACCATCTCGATAGCCGCGGTCGTAATTAATGGTGCTAACTCATCCATTGCAGCGCTAGTCGCCCGGATGTTGTCTTCAAAGTTTCTCTTGACTCGGACCGTCAGCGCCGTCGCGTCACCCACTTCCGTACTTTTCCCAGCTCTTGCGTCACTCATGCTGTGTCAAAAGGCATCCTGTAGCCATTCAACTTGATTGCTAT